>NZ_CP177286.1:0-52500 GCF_046837775.1 Hoeflea sp. Naph1
TGGAGTTGCCCCTGAAAGTGGTCCACCAACTGGGATAGATTATCCCTCAAATTGGAGGATCAGCGATGGCTGGAAAACGAGATAAGCCGGAAGAGATTGTATCGAAGCTTCGGCAGGTTGAAGTTCTGCAAGGGCAAGGTGCGACGATTGCTGACGCGGTGCGCCAGATCGGCGTGACACAGCAGACGTTTTATCGATGGCGGAAGCTCTATGGCGGGATGCAGCGATCTCAACTCACTCGGCTGAAAGAGCTGGAGAAGGAGAACCAGCGGCTTCGGCGGGCGGTGTCTGACCTGACACTGGACAAACTCATCCTGACCGAGGCGGCAAAGGGAAACTTCTAAGCCCTTCGCGTCGTCGCAAGTGCATCGACCATGTGCGGCGGGAGCTCGGCGTATCGGAACGCCGCGCCTGCCGCACGCTCGGACAACACCGATCCACACAGCGCAAGGTGCCACAGGGCCGGGCAGATGAAGAACGGCTGACCGATGATATCATCGAACTGGCCGACAAGTACGGGCGCTATGGGTATCGCATGGTCACCGGTCTGCTGAACAACGCGGGCTGGCAGGTAAACCATAAGCGGGTTGAGCGCATCTGGCGGCGTGAAGGGCTGAAAGTGCCACAAAAGCAGAAGAAAAAGGGGCGGCTTAGGCTGAACGACGGATCATGTGTGCGTCTCAGACCGGAACGGCCAAACCACGTCTGGTCCTACGACTTCGTCCAGGATCGAACCGCTGACGGCCGCGTCTATCGGACGCTGAATATCATCGACCACTGCCCGGCAGGCGTTTGCTTGCAAACGGCGAGAGGGAATACACTAGGGAGGCACTCATGATCCGCGTGGACCGCAAGCTCAACTCAACGGACGTGCTGGATGCTCTGACAGACCTATTCATCCTGCGCGGCCCGCCGGAATACATTCGGTCGGACAATGGGCCGGAATTTATCGCCCAGAAGGTGCGGGATTGGATTGCAGCTGTTGGAGCCAAGACGGCCTACATAGAGCCAGGCTCACCATGGGAGAACGGATACTGCGAAAGCTTCAACGCCCGGTTCCGCGACGAGCTGCTGAACGGCGAAATTTTCTACAGCCTAAGGGAGGCGCAAATCCTGATCGAGCAATGGCGTATCCACTACAACACCGTCAGGCCGCATAGCGCTCTGGGCTACCGCCCGCCCGCGCCGGAAAGCATTGTCCCGATGGACCAGACGCCCATGATGCACTAACAATCAAACCGGACCACCTGATGGGGGCACGCCAAGGGCGCGGCTGGAACCTGATCCAGATCTTTTCGGACGCCGCCGTCAGCGGTACAAGCTTCAAGAGCCGTCCCGGCATTCAGGCGCTGCTTAAACGCTGCGAACTCGGCGGTACCGATATTGTGCTTTGCGTCACAATCGATCGCATCTCACGAGACGTTGAACACAGCGCCGGCATTCTCAAGACCCTCAATCATCTCGATATCGAGCTGTGGACCGTACATGGTGGCGGACGCGTCACCGATATGGAAGTGGGCATCAGGGCTGTCCTGAGCCAGGAACTGATTGAGCAGATCCGCTACCGCACACGCGAGGGGATGAAGTCTGCTGTCCGAAAGGGCAAAGCGGCCGGCGGTTTGGCTTATGGATACCGTGTTGGTCAGCAATACGATGCCAAGGGTGATCGTATCCCCGGTATGCGCGAGATCGATACCGATCAGGCCTCCATCATCCAGGAGATATTTAGGGAATATGCAAATGGGCGGTCCCCTATTCAGATCGCCCAGGAACTTAACCGAAGAGAAGTACCCGGTCCTCGCGGCTACAAATGGCGCGATACCGCCATCCGTGGGCATGTGAATCGAGGTACCGGAATTTTGAACAACGAGAGCTATCGCGGCCGCACCATCTTCAACCGGCGCAACTTTCGCAAGAACCCCAAGACCGAGAAACGCGAAGCCCGGATGAACGCTGAGACCACCTGGGTCGTTGTCGACAAACCAGAGCTCAGGATCATTGACGATGCGCTCTGGGACAGGGTCAAGCAGCGCCAGGTGGCAGTCCGGGACAATTATGATTCGACGACCACGAACAAGCTGAACCGGACACACCGGCCTAGCTATCTGTTGAGCGGCATCCTGCGCTGCGCTCATTGCGGCGGACCATACGCAATTTCAGGGAAGGATCGCTACAGCTGCACAAACCGCGGCAAGAAGCTGCCCCTCGACAGCCTCGACGGAGGCATCTGCACCAATTCCAAGACGATCAGCAGGCAGGAACTTGAAGACCGTGTGCTGACCTGTATCCCCAATGCCCTCTGGAATCTGGTCAATATCGAGACCGTCATAACTGCCACCAAACAGAGCCTGGCAGCCCGACAGGCGAAGGCGGGGACCAGCATCCCTGCACTCGAACAAAAGATCGTTGCAAAGCAGCAGGAACAAAAATCAGTCCTCAAGCAGATCACCGATCGCATCCAGGCCAACCGTCCCGTCATTGCCAGCCTCGACGATATGGTCGATGAACTTGAACTCAAAATCAGAGAACTGAAGCAGGAACTGGAAGTGGCCAGGTCGACCAAGCCGATCAACCTGGCTGACGATGTGACGCCGGAAGTCGTTCAACGCGTAATCAACTCTGTGATGTACTATATGCGTGAGCACGCAGACGCCGAGACCAAGCAGCCGTTCATCACCATGATCCGCGGGTTGGTCCAACAAGTGGTGATCGGGCCGGCCGAGAACGGCAACGGCGTTGAACTCTTCGTCCATGGTGCAATCGTGAGCATTCTGGCAACGATGGACACGATCAAGGCGATGGAAGCGGAATTCCGGACGGCTCAGGAGTACGAGTTCCACAACCTGATCGACAAGGGCGTTCTTGACACGGAGCCCAAACGTAAAAAGTTCCTCGCGCTTTGTGCGGAGGAACTTGAGGGTAAGCGCCGAGAATGGCAGGACTTACAAGTTTCAGTGGTTGCGGGGGCCTGATTGCACAGAGACTTGTAATTCTGCA
Source organism: Hoeflea sp. Naph1 (assembly GCF_046837775.1). Taxonomy (GTDB): domain Bacteria; phylum Pseudomonadota; class Alphaproteobacteria; order Rhizobiales; family Rhizobiaceae; genus Hoeflea. The sequence goes on from NZ_CP177286.1 coordinate 2,998, forward strand.
GCGCCGAACGATTGAAACACTGTCTGAAATGCTCGCATGGTTCCAACAAAAACGCCAGATGACGCCAACGCTGCAAGGCAGGTCCAATCACATCATATCTAGCACTGAACGCAAAAGTCTTTCGCTTTCCCGATCCGTCAAATCGTTTGCGTAGCGCAGGCTGCTCCGGCCATGGTTCCGTCGGTGAAGGATGCCCAGGCCATTCGATCTCTTCAGATTTGTCGCAAGATACGGAGAATCTGATGGCCGCCCTTCACTCAACCTCAAAGGCAGTTTCAACCTTTCTGGACAGGCACTTACAGCGCCGCGCATCCGATTGGATGCGCGGCGCTGTAAGTCTTTGAACTGGTGCATGTAGGTTATCGTTCAAATGAAGAAATTTTGGCGCGACTTGCGTTAGGTCAGCAATGCGAGGATTTCTCGTGCGGCGGCGGCGGATGAGGCTGGGTTTTGGCCAGTCACCAGTTTGCCGTCGCGCAACACGAAACTCGTCCAATCGTCGCCTTTTTCGTAGATGCCGCCGTTGGCTTTCAACATGTCTTCAACCAAAAAAGGCACCGTCTCGGTCAGGCCCACGGCCTCTTCTTCGGTATTGGTAAAGCCGGTCACGCGGCGGCCTGAAACCAGCGGCTTCCCGTCCCTGCCCAGGGTGTGGCGGAACACGGCGGGGGCGTGGCAGACCGCACCGACAGGGCGATCAGCGGCGGCAAAGGCCTCAATCAGGCGTTTGCTGTCGACGTCTTCGGCCAGATCCCACAGCGGTCCGTGTCCACCAGGATAGAAGATCGCGTCAAAGCCATCTTCGGCCACATCGGACAGCTTCAGTGTGCTCGCAAGCTGCTTTTGCGCCTCGGCGTCACCCTTGAACCGGCGGGTGTCGTCGGTCTGCGCGCCGTCCGCATCGCTGGACGGATCAATCGGCGGCTGGCCACCTTTGGGCGAGGCCAACGTGATGTCGGCCGCTGCATCCTTGAAGACGTAGTAAGGTGCTGCAAACTCTTCCAGCCAAAAACCGGTTTTCTTGCCGGTGTCGCCCAGTTGGTCGTGCGATGTCAGTACCATCAGAATTTTCATGGTATGTCCTATCAGTTCTGGCCAACGCGGATCACGCGCTTGCCGAAGTTTTCGCCTTTGAGAAGACCAATGAAGGCGTCGGGGGCGTTTTCCAGCCCGTCGATGATCTCTTCGCGGTACTTGATCTTGCCGCCTTCAATCCAGGCGCTCATTTCCTTGGCGAATTCCGGATAGAGATGGCCGAAATCGTCAAAGATGATAAAGCCCTGTACCTTGATCTTTTTGCGCAGGATTTGCCCCATCAGCCAGTTCATCCGATCCGGCCCATCGGGCAGCTTGGTGGCGTTGTATTGCGATACCAGCCCGCAAACCGGCATCCGCGCATTGGGGTTCAAAAGCGGAATTACCGCGTCCAGCACCTTTCCCCCGACATTTTCGAAATAGACATCGATACCGTCTGGGCTGGCCTTGGCGAGCTGCTCGGCAAAGTCATCCGCCTTGTGATCGATGCAGGCGTCAAAGCCCAGTTCATTGACCGCATAGGCGCATTTTTCCGCTCCGCCCGCGATACCAACAACGCGGCAGCCCAGCAGTTTTCCAATCTGGCCGACAGTGGCGCCGACAGGGCCGGTCGCCGCAGCCACAGCAATGGTCTCGCCGGGCTTTGGTGCGCCGATTCGCGTCAGGCCGGCCCAGGCAGTGAAGCCGGGCATGCCCATGATGCCAAGCGCCCAAGACGGATGCGCAGGTGATTTGCCGAGATTGGTGACCCCCGAGCCATCCGACAGGGCATAGTCCTGCCAACCGTTGAAGCTGAGCACCCAGTCACCCGGCGCGAAGCCCTCGACTTTCGAGGTGACGACCTGGGCAACAGTGCCGCCAACCATCACATCGCCGATTTCGACCGGTGCAGCATAGGACGGAGCATCGCTCATCCGGCCCCGCATATAGGGGTCAAGCGACAGGAATTCAGTCTGCAAGAGCATCTGATCAGCACCTGCGGAAGGGATAGCTGCCTCGACAAGTTTCAAGGTGTCCTTCGTTGGCTCGCCTTTGGGGCGTTGTGCCAACACAAGTTGACGGTTGATTGTTTCGGTCTGTGTCATGTCCAGTTTCTCCTACAAAGCGGTTTCAAGAATGCGGCGGGCATCGTCGGGGGCAATGGCGTTATGTTCGCCAAGCGCAGTCATGCCATGATCTTGCAAGGCAGCGACGATGCGATCTATTTCAGGCGCGGCTATGTCGTAATCGCCGAGACGGGTTTTGATAGCCATCTTCTCAAAGAATTCACGTGTCGCTGCGATCACGGCATCGATCCGTGCGTCCTCAGAACCGTCGCGGATTTCCCAGACATTGGCAGCATATTGCAGCAGTTTCTCGCGTTTGGGGCCACGCTGGTCGTTCATCAGCGCGGGCAACACGACGGCAAGGGTGCGGGCGTGGTCGGTATCGTTGAGCGCGGTAATCTCGTGCCCGATCATATGGCTTGCCCAGTCCTGCGGCACACCGGCACCAATCAGGCCATTCAGGGCCAGCGTCGCTGTCCACATCAGGTTGGCACGGATGTCGTAGTCATTCGGGGTTTCAAGCGCCTTGGGCCCAAGCTCAATCAATGTGCGCAGCAGGGTTTCAGCGAAACCGTCCTGAACCCGCGCTGCGGACGGATAGGTCAGATACTGTTCGATGACATGAACAAAGGCGTCAGCCACGCCGTTGGCAATCTGACGGGGGGGTAAGGTGTAGGTGAGCTCTGGATCGAGAATCGAGAACACCGGATAGGTGAAGGCGCTCATAAACGGCAGTTTCGCGCCCTTCTCAGGGTTGGTGATCACGGAACCCGAGTTCATCTCCGACCCGGTTGCAGGCAAGGTCAGCACCGTGCCGAAAGGCATTGCCCGTTTTACAACAGATCCGCGCGATGTCAGAATGTCCCAGGCATCGCCGTCATACAACGTGGCTGCTGCGATGAATTTGGTGGCGTCGATCACCGACCCGCCACCCACGGCAAGCAAGAAGGTAATGTCATTACTGGCGATCATTTCAACCGCCTTTAACGCAGTCGCGTAACGCGGGTTTGGTTCGATCCCACCGAATTCGACTATAGTGCGGCCCTTAAGTGCTGTGCGCACCTTTTCCAGAACGCCGGTGCGTTCCGCGCTGCCACCACCGTAGAGGATCAGCACCTTTGCATCAGCGGGAACCTGATCCTTCAGGTCCGCGATGCGGCCCTTGCCAAACAGGATATGTGTTGGATTGCGAAAGTCGAAATTCTTCATGTCTCAGTTTCCTTGAGTTTCAATGGGCAGGCGGATGTCGATGCTTCCGCAGGAGTTGGAGTAAGAGCCAAGCTGACGTGTCACCTCGATCAGACGCTGTGCGCCGTCGCGGGTCATGCTCGGACCGTAAGTAGCGAAGTCGAGATCAGGCCCGTATCCGCCCTCTGCGCGTCGGCTGATCCCCATTTCGATCGAAATTTTTGCCCCAAACGTATCAAGCGTGGGCTGCGTTGTGCTCAGGTCCATAGGGTTGTCAAAACAGGCCGCAGAACAGACGCGAACAAATGTTCGAGGATTACACCGGTCTTTCCGCTGTCCGGGCGGATCGAAAAGCGGCCGTGGTTTAGGCTGAGGTTCTTGAGCGTCCGCCCGTTGCCGGTGCGGCAGTCTTGTCGAAAATCTTCATGGTCTATCCATTAATTATTGGACCGCTCGGCAAGACCGCGGACAAATTATTGCGGCACCTCAAAGGCGAGGAACAAGCTCCTGCGTGGCGCGCATCGCGGATTTAAGCGACGCATCATCATGCGACAGGCTCGCAACGAGACTGGCCCCGAGCCACATATGATAGATCGTTTCCGCCATGGCACTCGGATCGCCAAGCGGGCCAATCGTGCCATCTGCGACGCCCTCCTCTAGAGTTCCGGCCAGATGCTCAACAATGCTGATGACGCCTTGCTGCAAAATCTTGCTCATTGTTGGGGACAGGTCAGCCACCTCAGCTGACAATCTAACCACCAGACAACGGTCTTCTGGATTAGGGCTTACCTGATTGCGGTGCCAATCTTCGAAATAGGCAAGAAACCGCGTCCGCGCATCCGTCTCCGGTTGCCTGAGCGAACTGCCAAGCCGCGCGTTGTATTCACGGATGAAGTCATCCAACACGGCGCAACCGTAGGCTTCTTTCGACGGAAAGTAGTGATAAAACGAACCTTTCGGAACGCCAGCCTCCTTCAGCAAATCACTGAGGCCAACACCTGTGTAGCCACGCTTGGCCGTAAGGCGGCGGCCTGTGGACAATATCAGTGAACGGGTATCTTTTTGCGGTTCCATGCAGTGCATATAGGTCAATTAGACCGGTCGTCTAGGGGCGAGCATATTTATTCGGGGAGGCCACTCGGCCATACTTCGGAGACTTGAGCCTCACCTTATCTCCTCGATCGACAAAAAGGTGACGAGGGTCCGGGCGGCCGTGGCGGGCAATCGCCATTTTAAGGAAGCCCTTTGCACCCGACAGGTCACAGTGTTCGCTGAAGAAGAATTCAACCATGTCGCCAACACTGTCGATGGCACGGTAGAGATAAATCCATTGGTCGGGCACCTTGAAGTGGTCCTGCTTTTTCGGACAGGTTTGCGGCTCTGCTAAGATGCATCTGGGTTAGGTTTCATGCCGCTTGGTTCATCTGTATCGGGTCAAAGTATGCGTTGTCGGGAGTTAGTTTATCAAGCGCTGTGTGGGGCCGCTCAACGTTGTAGAACTCGATCCAGTTGTCGATGATGCGTTTGGCTTGGAATCCGTCCTGCAATTCGTGCAGGTAGACGGCCTCCTGCTTCAGGGATCGCCACAGACGCTCGATAAATATGTTGTCGAGGTATCGCCCCCGACCATCCATTGAGATTTTGATCTTGGCATTGGTCAGCGTGGTGATCCAGGCGGAGCCCGTGAACTGCGATCCTTGATCGCTATTCATGATCTCGGGCTTGCCGTATTTGGCAATGGCCTCTTGCAGCGCCTCAACACAGAAGCTGGCATCCAGCGTGTTTGATAGCCGCCAGGACAGCACCTTGCGTGTCGCCCAGTCCATGATCGCGACGAGATAGAGGAACCCGCGCCGGACAGGAAGTGGAGTAAGAAGCGCAGATGCGCTTCTCCTCCCCGAACCGTACTTGCACCTTTCAGCGCATACGGCTCTCCATTCAAGCTTGGCCCATGGCCATAGCAACATCATGGTAGTGCGACGTGACGGTACTGCGGTCTTCAATCCGGAAGATGTACGGATTCGTCTCCGGATTGCGCCACCGGAATTGCGCCTTGGGGCTTGAGACAAGCCGTTTCAACGCTTTTCCGACGGGGTCACCGCGTTCAGTCCGACCAAACACGAGCCAGGTTTTCGCCTTGCCCGGTTCCGGGACCCGGTACCATTTCCGCATCAAGGGTTTGATGCGAGATCGGTATTTATGGCCCAGCCAATGCGCCATTTTCCAGAACACGACATGATCGATGCGCCGGAATACGTACGCCGTGAAGTCGGTGAACTTGTAGAACGCCGCCCATCCCACCAACTGGCGGTTCAGACTGGCGATCATGCCGACCGTACTGACACTATGATTGCCGGAAAGGGTTTCGGTAAGCCTGCGGACAAACCCCTTGGCCTTTTCCTTGGGTATCGTCGTGACGATGGACATCCGTCCATGCGCCCCACGCTTGCGGATGATCCGGTGCCCCAGAAAAACGAAGCCGTCATTGACGTGTGTGACATGGGTCTTCTCCACGTTCAGCGTCAACTTCAGTTCACCTTCCAGAAACGCCCGGCACTCCTCACGGATTTCCTCTGCCTGAGCCTTGGTTCCTTTTACGATCACGACAAAGTCGTCAGCGTATCGGCAATAGGCAACGGCAGGTTTCCATTGCCGGTTCTCGCGAGCCGTGATGGGCCTGCCTTGCTGGATGCCGAAGTTCCATGCCCAGCGATCCTTACGAGCCTTTTTGTTCAGATATTTCGCCTCCAGCCACATATCAAACTCGTGGAGCATGATGTTGGACAGGAGCGGTGACAGAACGCCACCTTGCGGAACACCCTCGCTTGAGGCTGTGAACAGGCCACGGTCGATGTGGCCTGCCTTCAGGAACCGCCAGAGAAGATCAACGAGCCGTCCGTCCTGCACCCGTCGCCGCACGCATTTCAGAAGCAGCTTGTGATGGACCGTGTCGAAGTAGCTGGCGAGATCACCTTCGATGACCCAGCGGCCCCTCGTCGTGTCGGCTCCATCCTGAAGCTGTATCCTCACGGTGCGGACGGCATGGTGCACGCTCCGTTCCGGCCGGAAGCCATAGGATAGACGATGGAAATCGCTCTCCCAGATCGGCTCCATGGCCATCAGCATGGCGCGTTGAACGATACGGTCCGTCAGGGTCGGAATACCCAGTGGTCGTAGCTTGCCATTGGCTTTCGGAATATAGATGCGCTTGACCGGCTGGGGGCGATAACTCTCCTCCAGCAGGCTTGTCCGCAGGTCGTCCAGATGCTGATCCAGTTTGACCTGCAGTCTTTGCTTATCCATTCCGTCTATGCCCGGCGTTCGTGCGCCACTTGACGCCAAAACGACACGAGCGGCCTCGGCAAGCCATTCCCGGTTAGCAATCAGCCGAAGAAGCCGATCAAACCGTCGGTTTGGATCGCGTTCGGCCCATGTTGCGAGCTTGTGCTGCATTTCGCTGATTATCAAAGGTCTTCACCTCGCTTGGTCAGATAGTTTGCACTTCAAGCAGCTTGAACTGTTCCCCTTCGCCATGTGACAGGCTTTCCCTGCCGCGGACTACTACGAGAACTCCGCCAACATGATGGACATCAGGGCCAACTCCCTTGCGACGCAGAACATCGTTGTCATTCCATCATGCCTTCCCTCGTTCATATGCTGGACGTCTGCGTATTGGTGAGGCTGCCGGTCGCAGTCTTTTCCCTTGCTTTCCGCAAGTCGATGCCGATGCCATGGTCTGGCTGTATTCTCCCCATGGCTGCCACGGACAACCTACGTATTCGTCCGTGTTGGGATAACGCTGGCCTCAGACACCTTCGGCGATCTTCGCCGTGTTGGGGTCGAGTGCTCCGGCAGTTACGGCGCCGGGCTGCTGCGCTATCTTCAAGCTGCGGGTGTCGAGGTGCTGGATGACCGCCCCTGACAAACTCGACCGACGCAGGCGCGGCAAGAACGACGATTATGATGCGGAAAGCGCGGCGCATGCAGCCTTTGCTGAACGGCACACGGTCACACCGCGCAGCCGGGATGGAATGGTTGAAAGCCTTCGTGTTCTGAGGGTTAGCCGCAAGACGGCTGTTCAAGCGCGCCGAATTGCCCTGCAAATGATCCAGATGACGATCGTCTGCGCGCCCGACAAGATCCGGGAGCCATTGCGATCCATGACGCGGATGCAGCTGATCCGCACACTTGCCGCGTGGCGCCCCGATCTCACGGCATATCGTCAAGTCGAGGAAGCCTACCGTATCTCGCTCAAGTCCCTGGCCAGGCGCTATCTCGAATTGCATGATGAGGTCGCTGACCTGGACGATATGATCGAGGCCATCGTCAAAGATCTTGCACCAGAGCTGCTCGCCAAAACCGCGATCGGCGTGAACAGCGCGGCACAGTTACTGCTCACGGCTGGGGACAATCCAGATCGGCTGAGATCCGAGGCGAGCTTCGCAGCATTGTGCGGCGTCAGCCCGGTCCCGACCTCGTCAGGGAAGACGGTGCGGCACAAGTTGAATAGAGGAGGTGATCGCGCGGCCAACAGCGCCATCCACATCATCGCAATCGGGCGCCTGAGGTTGGGCCCACGTTCGCAGGACTACGTCGCCAAACGCATCGCGGCGGGCCATTCGAAACTGGAAGCCATTCGCTGCCTCAAACGCTATATCGCGCGTGAAGTCTTCGGCATCATCATGAGGCGACATCAGGAGATCAACCAAAGTCAGATCGCCGCTTGACTCTTAGAAGGGCGTCCAAGGCAGCCAGTTCACCTCTTTCGCCTGGATCGATCGGCTGAAACGAGCAGGAACCCGGATATCGATGGATGGCATGGGCTGCTACCTCGACAACATCTTCATCGAGCGTCTCTGGCGGTCACTAAATTTGAATGCGTCTATCTGCACGCCTGGGAAACTGGCTCGCAGGCCAAAATTGGCGTCGGGCGCTTGATCACCTTCTATAACCACTAGCGACCTCACACCGCCCATGGCGGCCAGCCGCCGACCGTGGTTTGCTTTAACAGCATCGAAACCGATCAGCAGGGCGGAGAGCAGCTGAAATTACTCCAGAAACTGTCCAACAATCAGGGAGCAGCTCACTTCGAAAGTTCCATCAACTTCTTTTCAAACCCGGATGAGGCGAGGCTTTTCTCGCTGCAGGCAATTCCCTTGTCCAGCATATCCGCCTTTTTGAATTCAGCTGCTGCTTTTACGTTCTTCAGGATGATCCCGTCGCCACCTTCGTTCAGTGCCTTGCTGTATGCCTGGATGGTTTCGTCTGAGAGGTCTTTGAACGCCGCCGTGACAGTGCAGTCGCACCGCTGTTTCGTCGCTTCAAAGTTGTAGGGGGCAAGCTGCTTTAGCTGGAGCGCGGTGAGGTAATTCAGGGTACCCTTCTCGCTCTCTTTCCACTTTATGTTCTGATATCCGATGCAGGCTGCGTACAAATCGCTCCTGTTGACGGATTCTGCGTTGACGGCAGACGTCGCAACCAGACATAGAAACAATGCGGATATGGTGGTTTTCATTCTGAAATATGTCCCTTGTTTATCGGCTCGACAACCCCGCCTTCTGGAAGCCAGGCAAGCCACTCAATTGCCTGCCTGTATATATCTCTGCGTCCCTGGAGCAAATGCAGTGATTGGACAGGAGAGAGGGGCGACCGCCGCTGTCACATCGGGTTTACCCGGCCATAAAATCCTGCAGACCTGGGCCAACCGCCGGAAAGGTCTCTCATATTCATCCATTGCCAATGCGACAAGGATCACCCATACCAAGACCAATACCCGTGTAATGCCTGTATTTTCAATTGGCTATGTCGCGGACTTCGACAACGGCCGGGCAATTGGGCCCGATTTGGCAACGCAGCATGCAAGCCCGGAAGAGGCTGCCGGATCCAGGATCCCTCGCTTGGCGAAACTCAAATGTCGACGCCCTCCATGGCGGCAAGTTCCGCAAAGAATGGAACCTACGTGAAAAACGAAAAGGTTACGAAGCCGTGAGAGCGATAATCCCCCAATTTGTTTTTTCAGCACGGCACCGGCTGGTTTCTGGCTGCCTGATGCTTTTTCTGCTGTCGGGATGCAGCGATCAACGCAACAGTTTCCTCGATCCGGGCGGGCCTATTGCCGCCGCACAGCGCGCGCACATGCTCGAAGTCGTGGCCTGGACAATGATTGCGATCCTGCCGGTCTTCATTCTGGTGCCATTGATGTTCTGGCGTTACCGATATCGCAACAAGAAGGCGCGCTATACGCCGGACTGGGAGTTTTCCGGCTGGCTCGACCTGGTCATGTGGGGCGGGCCGTTTGTGATCGTCGCCGTGTTGTCGACCCAGCTTTGGAAAAGCACGCACGCGCTTGATCCTTACAAACCCATCGCATCTGCCGAAGCACCGGTAAACGTGCAGGTGGTGGGGCTCGACTGGAAATGGCTGTTCATCTACCCCGACCTTGGCATCGCCACGGTCAACGAACTGGCTTTCCCGGTCGGCGCGTCGGTGGCGATGGACCTGACCACGGATACGGTGATGCAGTCCCTGATGATCCCGGCGCTGGCGGGGCAGATTTATGCCATGCCGGGCATGCGGACAAAACTGCATATCATGGCAGATGAAACCGGCCGCTTCGAGGGTGAGAACACGCAGTTCAACGGCACGGGCTTTACCAAGCAGAAATTCGAGGCGCTTGCGATGACCTCCGGGGACTTTGCCGTCTGGGTGGCAAAGGTGAAGGCCAATGGCATCAAGCTGGATGCTGCGACCTATGACCGTCTGGCCGCAGCGTCGACGGGCGCGCAGGCGCATGACGCACTTGGGTCGCCGAAGATGCCGGAGGGCGTGCTCTATTTCAGTGAGGTCGAACCGGCGTTCTTTGGCACTGTGCTTGGCCGGTATACCCAAGGCACCGCCGTGCCTTCCACCTTACAGCCCGGCGCCCCGGGATATAACCCGGCGGCAGCAGCAGGAGCAGACCAATGACCCCCGATCAGCCCGTACACTGGCTTTTGGGCCGGCTTGGCGTGTCTTCATTGCCTATCTTGCCTGCCCTTGAAAATCCGACAGTCAGCGAAATAGTCGGCGCAGGCGCAGCGATGGTTGTCATTATCGGCGCCATTGCGGTGATTGCGTTGATCACCTGGCTTGGTGCCTGGCGCGCGCTGTGGCGTGACTGGTTGACCAGCGTCGATCACAAGCGCATCGGCATTATGTATATTGTTCTGGCGCTGGTGATGCTGGCGCGCGGGGTGCTTGAAGGTGCGGTGATGCGAACCCAGCAGGCGTTCGGATTGAATGGCGGCTTCCTGACGCCGGAACACTTCTCCGAATTGTTCAGCACCCACGGCACGATCATGATCTTTTTCGTGGCCATGCCGCTGATTGTCGGTCTCGCCAATTACATCATGCCGCTGCAGATCGGTGCACGCGACATGTCGTTCCCGGTGATGAACCAGATATCTCTGGGGCTGACGGCGACTGGCGCGGCTCTGGTGATGATCAGTCTTCTTCTCGGGCAGTTTTCAACCGGCGGCTGGTCCGCATATCCCCCCTATACGGGCTATGATTTCAACCCCGGCCCGGGGCCGGATTACTGGATCTGGTCGGTTGCTCTGGCCGGGGTCGGGACTACGTTGTCGGGGATCAACTTCGCGGTCACGATCTTCAAGGAACGTGCGCCGGGCATGAGCTTGTTCCGGATGCCGCTGTTTACCTGGACCATACTTTGTGCGGCGATCATCATGATCTATGCATTGCCGCCGCTGACCGTGGCTGCGCTGATGCTGGCTGCAGATCGTTACCTTGATTTCCACTTCTTCACCAATGATCTCGGTGGAAACATGATGAACTACGTCAACCTGTTCTGGTTGTTTGGTCATCCGGAGGTCTATCTGCTGGTGATACCGGCCTACGGCGTGTTTTCCGAGACCATCTCGACCTTTTCAGGCAAGCGGCTCTATGGCTACAACTCGCTGGTCTATGCGACGATGGCAATTGCCGTGTTGAGCTTCACCGTCTGGCTGCATCACTTCTTCACCATGGGGCAAAGCGCAAATGTGAACATCGTCTTTGGCATTGCGTCGATGTTCATTGCGGTGCCGACCGGCGTCAAGATCTATGACTGGATGGCGACCATCTTCCGCGGCCGTATCCGGATGACTGTGCCGATGATCTATGCACTCGGTTTTTTCTACCTGTTCGTGATCGGAGGATTGACGGGCGTCATGCTTGCCAATCCGACGATCAGTTTTCAGGTCCACAACACCCTGTTCCTCGTGGCTCATTTCCACAACGTCATCATTCCTGGCGTCGTCTTTGGTCTGATGTCGGGGTATCATTACTGGTTCCCCAAAGCATTCGGGTTTCGCCTGCACGAGGGCTGGGGAAGGGCCACAGCCTTGTTCTGGATCTTCGGCTTCTCCTTCACGTTTTTCCCGCTCTATGCACTGGGGTTCATGGGAATGCCGCGCCGATCGGCGAGTTTCACCGATCCGGCGTTTACGCCGCTGATGCTTGTGGCCCTGTTCGGGGCGGCGTTGATCGTGTCAGCCCTCGCATCGTTGCTGATCCAGCTCCGGGTCAGTGTCCGGCAAAGACAAAGTCTGGCGGTGCCGTTGGGTGATCCGTGGAACGGCCGCACGCTGGAATGGGCGACCTCATCGCCGCCGCCGCATTACAATTTTGCCGTCCTGCCGCAAGTCGAGGACCGGGATGATTTCGCCGATGCCAAAGCCAAAGGCCGTGCGTATCAGGAGCCTGATGCTTACGAAGACATCGAGATGCCAAACAACACGTCGCTGGGCATGATTGTCTGTGTCGCATCGACGCTTCTGGGGCTGGCGCTCGTGTTCTACATCTGGTGGCTGGCAATCCTCGCCACAGGGGTAATGGTCGTGGCTTTCATCGCCCGCACCTTTGTCCTGTCGACCACCCATGTCATCCCAGCGGACAAAATAGCGGCCGAGCATCGGGCATGGCTTGCGCAGGTTCACGCCGCAGCACCGATCACGCGTGACGCCGAGACGAGCAGTGCAAATCAAGGGCTAGCTAGGCTTGAATCGCCGACATTCGCGGGAGCCGGACAATGAAAATGCCAGTCCTTCACCCCGGTCTCAACCTCGGGCCGCATCACGGCGAAGCGCACAAGCGTGCGGAAAAACTGGCCTTCGGCTTCTGGGTCTTCCTGATGAGCGATCTCATCATCTTTGGCCTCATGTTCGCGACCTATGTCACCATGGCCAACCCGATGGGATTGGCTGGTGGTCCGGGACCAAAAGAAGCCTACGACCTGACCAGCATTTTCATTCAAACGATGATCTTGCTCACCAGCAGCCTGACATTTGGCATGGCGTCACTGGCGATGCGATTTGAGCGGGGCAAGGCAGCGATTAGTGTTTGGCTTTCCGTCACGCTCCTGCTTGGTATCGGATTCCTGTCGCTTGAAGTCCGCGATCTCGCGCACATGATCGATATCGGTGCTGTTCCTTCGCGCAGCGGATTTCTGTCTGCGTTCTGGGGGCTGGTGCCGCTTCATGGTGCGCATGTCGCCATCGGATGCCTCTGGATCATGATCATGCTGATCCAGATGCGTGTCTTCGGGCTGGTCCCGCTGGTCAAGACACGGATTTTGCGTCTCGGCCTGTTCTGGCACTTTCTTGATCTTATCTGGATCGGGATTTTTACAATCGTCTATCTGGGAGCGCTGGCGTCATGAGTGAACCGAGCTATCAACGGGAAGTGCGCGGGTATCTCACCGGCTTCGGACTGGCGCTTGTGCTGACGCTTGTGCCGTTTGCTTTGGTCCTGCGGGGGGACCTGAGCCCTCTCGCAACCCTCATCGTTCTCGGGGCCTGTGGTCTCGCGCAATTTGTAGTGCAACTGCGGTTCTTTCTGCATATCGACCTGCGCCGTCAGAAGCGCGAGGACCTGCAGCTCATTCTATTTTCCGCCCTGCTTCTCGTGATCATGGCGGGCGGTACGATCTGGATTATCGGCAATCTCGGCATGCGGATGTAGGTTATGCCCAAGGCCGGGCACGCCGGCTTTCAGGCGAGGCCCGGAAAGACAGCCTTCGTTCCGACCACAATCATCTCCAGAGCAATCGCCAACAGGATCATGCCCATCAGGCGTGACATGATCACCCGCATCGTGTCGCTCATGACTTTTCCAAAAAACGCTGCAAAAAAGAACACAACGAACAGCATTGCCAGAATAGCGCCAACGATCCCGCCGATGGCGATCAGATCTTCGATGCCCTTGGCGTGTCCAGTGTAGATAATCAGCGTCGCGATGGTTCCCGGGCCGACGATCATTGGAAACGTAATGGGATAGAAGGCAAGGCCGGACAGCTCCTGCATGTGGTCCTGCTCTTCTTCAGTGCCGTGGTGCGAAGCAATGCTGTCGCCGTTCAACATTGACCAGGAGATATGTGCCAGCACCACGCCGCCAGCGATGCGAAACTGGTCGACACTAATGCCGAAAAAATCAATGATCTGTTGGCCTGCGAAAAGAATGACGACGCACATGACAGCAGAGAAAAGTGCGATCTTTGTCGCCAGCATGCGCTGTTGGGTCACCGTAAAACCCGCCGTGAGCGCCAGAAACATCGGTAAATTCACGAATGGGTTCATGATTGCAAAGAATGCCCCAAAGGCTTTCGTCAATTCAGTGTAGTCCATGTCGGCTCCTTGCCTCATAATTTTTCGGCCCTGGCTTGTCTTTCCCATGAGGCACTCCCCGATTACGGGCCAACGGGAGCAGGAAGTTTTCCGGCAAAGAGCTCATCACAATGGAAACGTCGATGAGCCGCTCTCGGGTGAAATCGGCAGAGTGTTTCCGATCGCGCAATGATCACCAGAATCCGGTATAGCCTCTACGTCATACCAGATCGTTAGCAAATCGCATTCCTCCTGGGCCGGGCTGCAAACTGGCCAATTTCTGGTTTGCAAAGCGGCTACATACAGCGAGCCGCCAACGCCGGTTTATTCAAAAAAGAGATCCCTCCCTACTCCTGGCTATGACCAGAAAATGGGCTCAACCATCCTCACACGTTCGACCGTTGTACATTCCTGATTGTGTCCGGAGAAGGCAAAGTATACCGCCCCGATCCCCAACGTTTATGAGAAAGCCGTATTATTGAAGGGGTCAGGATGTTAGGCTCTTGAAATTATTCGATCATATGATGATTCCAGACCAAGGTATTTCCTATGACATCCGAGCAGATGAAACCACACTGGGCCTTGCGTGCTCTGGGTGCCGTTGGGCTTTTGGCTGGTCTTTATCTGCTGGTGGGCGGGGCCTACCTGATATCCCTGGGAGGTTCCTGGTATTACGTCATTGCCGGTTTGGGGCTTGTGGCCAGTGGCGTTCTTATCTTTTTGGGCAGAATTCTGGGCGTCGTCATCTACCTTGCCACCTTTGTCTTCACGGTCTGCTGGACCTATTACGACACCGGCTTGAATTTCTGGGGCTGGGTGCCCCGGACGGCCGCACCGCTGGTGATTGCCATTGCCGTCCTGCTGTCGGTGCCGCTGTTCCGAAGCCGGTCGGTCACGCCGCTGCGGTCACGCCTGTCGGTGATCTCTGGCCTCGCGCTGATTGCGGTCTTTGCCGCATTTTTTGCGCAGATGCTCGAACCGCACGGCATTGTTCGAAATGACATTTCCATAACCCCCGGCAAAGAGACCGAAACCACCGCGGATATGGGTGGCGAGTGGCGTGAATGGGGCAGAACCGGCGAAGGCGTCAGGTATTCGCCGCTTGAGCAGATCACCAAAGATAATGTGAGCGACCTCGAAGTTGTCTGGACGGCTCATCATGGGCAAATTCCCGACGCCGCTCTGGCAAACGAGGACCAGAATACCCCGCTTTACGCCGATGGGACGCTGTTTCACTGTGCGTATAACAACGTGGTCACCGCTTTTGACGGGACGACGGGCAAAGAAAAATGGGTTTTCAATCCCCATGCGTCTGCGCCTTTGTGGTTGCGCTGCCGCTCGATCGCTTACGTCGATCCGGCTGTTGTCACGGGTGCTGCGGGCAACGCAAAAACCGGGGGCACCTCTGGCACCGCAAGCCAGAAGACTGTCGGATCAAGCTTTACGCTTGACGTGAAGACCCTGACCGAAGGGGCGACCGATGGCTCAAACACGAAGGAGATTGATGCCAATCTGGCTGCAAATGCCGGCGACATTGTTGCCGAGCAATCCATTGAGGCAGGCAAGCGCGACAACGGAGAAGAGGAAACCGCCGACGCCAATGCCAGCACCACCAATGCCGCGGTTGCCGACTCCAATGAAACTGCCGATGTCGGCGAAGATTGCGGCCCGCGCATTGTTGTGGCCACGGTTGATGGCCGTTTGATGAGCATTCGCGCCAGCGACGGCAAATTGTGCACAAGCTTTGGTGAGGACGGCGTTGTCGACCTGCATGAAGGTATGGGCAGCTATTTTGCCGGCGAATACATGCCAACGACGGGCGCTATCCTTGCCGGCAACAAAATCATTATCGGTGGCTGGGTGATGGACAACCGTTCCGTGGGCGAAGCCCCTGGCGTCGTGCGCGCCTATAATGCCATCACCGGCGCTCTGGAATGGGCCTGGGATTCAGGCAACCCGAAAATCGATACACATCCGCCAAGGGGTGAGAGCTATACACGCGGCACGCCAAATGTCTGGGCGCCCGTGTCCTATGATCTCGAGCTCAACATGGTCTACCTGCCCACCGGCAATGCAACACCGGATTATTGGGGTGGCGAGCGTAGCGATAGCGATAACAAGTATTCCTCGTCAGTTGTTGCGCTCAATCTGGATACCGGCAAAGAAGTCTGGCACTTCCAGACAACGCACCATGATCTTTGGGATTATGACCTGGCATCGCAACCGGCGCTGGTCGATTTCCCCAAAGATGACGGAACTACAATTCCTGCAGTTGTGCAGCTGACAAAGCGTGGCGAAATCTTCGTGCTTGACCGGCGTGACGGAACGCCGCTGACCAAGGTGACCGAAAAGCCTGTTCCGCAGGGAAGCGCCCGCGGCGAGTATTATTCACCAACGCAGCCGTTTTCGACCGGCATGCCGTCGATCGGGTCAGACGATTCCATCCTCGCGGAAAACAAGTCCTGGGGCATGACGCCCTTCGATCATCTCTACTGCCGTATCCGGACCATGAAGACCCGTTGGGATGGACTGATGACGCCGCCCTCCACCGATGTCTATTACGAATTTCCCGGCAATGGCGGTGGCTTCAACTGGGGCAGCGCATCCTTCGACCAATCGCGAAACCTGTTGGTTTTGAACAACATGATCTGGCCGAACCGGACCCATCTGATCGAGACGGACACAACCGGCGGCAAGGATTTGAGCGGCGGTAGCGAAGGTGGCCCGATGGCCGGCACGCCCTATCAGGTCTTCATTGGCTACAATATCCTGGAATTTTTCGCGACCCCCTGCTTTGAGCCACCTTTTGGCACCGTGACGGCCATCGATCTGGCGACACAGAAGGTCAAATGGCAGATCCCAATGGGAACGACTGAAGACACCGGTCCCTTCGGACTGAGGACCTACATGCCGATCAACACCGGCATGCCGACGCTGGGCGGCTTGTTGACCACCAAACCGGGGCTCAGCTTTTTTGCCGGCACGCAGGACTATTATTTGCGCGCCATCAACACCGAGACGGGTGATATCGTCTGGAAAAGCCGCCTGCCTGTGGGCAGCCAGTCTGTTCCGATCACCTATACCGACGCGAACAATCGGCAAATAATCGTTATCCAAGCCGCCGGCGCGCGCCACAGCCCCAATCGTGGTGATTACCTGATCGCTTATGCGCTTAAGGAGAAATAGGGAGCGATCTGGGGCATATTGCATGATCAAGGAACTCGACAGAAACCTCTTCGCCCATATGTATAATTGGCATCGTCCTCACGCAGGCATAAGCTCCAAAGCACCTGGACACCTCGATTTACCGGTCGTTTCCGGCGTGAGAGACGACGTTGAGCATGGCGGTACGCCGAGTGTGCCGTTCAGACGTTGAGTTTCGGCCATTTCTGGCGGTTGGTTGGGGTGTTTCCGGGCGATTTTTCCCCGGCTTCGATCATGCGGACGCAGTTCGCCCCTGATGCCAGACATAGCGCAGCATGTTGTAGGCGATATTGGCCATGCCGATCTTCACCTTCGCCCTGCTCATGCCAATGGTGCGGACGAAGAGCTTCATCTTGTCCTTCTGTCTGGCAAAGACGTGTTCGACGGCGGAACGAACCTTTGAGCGGCGACCATTGGCTCGCGACATTGCTTCTGGCATCGGCTTGCCCTTCGACTTGCGTTGATGAATGTCAGACGACAGGCCGTTCTTTTCCAGCCATTCCTCGTTGGTCTTCGAGCGATAGGCGCTATCAGCCCAGACTGTTGATGCCGTGTTGTCCTTGGTGGCGTGCCCCCATCAGGTGGTCCGGTTTGATTGTTAGTGCATCATGGGCGTCTGGTCCATCGGGACAATGCTTTCCGGCGCGGGCGGGCGGTAGCCCAGAGCGCTATGCGGCCTGACGGTGTTGTAGTGGATACGCCATTGCTCGATCAGGATTTGCGCCTCCCTTAGGCTGTAGAAAATTTCGCCGTTCAGCAGCTCGTCGCGGAACCGGGCGTTGAAGCTTTCGCAGTATCCGTTCTCCCATGGTGAGCCTGGCTCTATGTAGGCCGTCTTGGCTCCAACAGCTGCAATCCAATCCCGCACCTTCTGGGCGATAAATTCCGGCCCATTGTCCGACCGAATGTATTCCGGCGGGCCGCGCAGGATGAATAGGTCTGTCAGAGCATCCAGCACGTCCGTTGAGTTGAGCTTGCGGTCCACGCGGATCATGAGTGCCTCCCTGGTGTATTCCCTCTCGCCGTTTGCAAGCAAACGCCTGCCGGGCAGTGGTCGATGATATTCAGCGTCCGATAGACGCGGCCGTCAGCGGTTCGATCCTGGACGAAGTCGTAGGACCAGACGTGGTTTGGCCGTTCCGGTCTGAGACGCACACATGATCCGTCGTTCAGCCAAAGCCGCCCCTTTTTCTTCTGCTTTTGTGGCACTTTCAGCCCTTCACGCCGCCAGATGCGCTCAACCCGCTTATGGTTTACCTGCCAGCCCGCGTTGTTCAGCAGACCGGTGACCATACGATACCCATAGCGCCCGTACTTGTCGGCCAGTTCGATGATATCATCGGTCAGCCGTTCTTCATCTGCCCGGCCCTGTGGCACCTTGCGCTGTGTGGATCGGTGTTGTCCGAGCGTGCGGCAGGCGCGGCGTTCCGATACGCCAAGCTCCCGCCGCACATGGTCGATGCACTTGCGACGACGCGAAGGGCTTAGAAGTTTCCCTTTGCCGCCTCGGTCAGGATGAGTTTGTCCAGTGTCAGGTCAGACACCGCCCGCCGAAGCCGCTGGTTCTCCTTCTCCAGCTCTTTCAGCCGAGTGAGTTGAGATCGCTGCATCCCGCCATAGAGCTTCCGCCATCGATAAAACGTCTGCTGTGTCACGCCGATCTGGCGCACCGCGTCAGCAATCGTCGCACCTTGCCCTTGCAGAACTTCAACCTGCCGAAGCTTCGATACAATCTCTTCCGGCTTATCTCGTTTTCCAGCCATCGCTGATCCTCCAATTTGAGGGATAATCTATCCCAGTTGGTGGACCACTTTCAGGGGGCAACTCCAGAATTATGTGATTGTTTTAAAGGTGTTTTCAGACTTCTTGATAATCAGAAAATGCGCGCCCTGCCTGTTCGCAGCGAACCTGGTTTCACCCGACAGCACTTTCACCCGCTCTCATCCGGCACCCCATGAACAGCGCGTCGTTTGACGCGTTGTCTCAAAAAAACCTACGCAAGAAATCGCAAGTTCGGGAGCTGGCCGCCAGCACCTTCGACGCCGATTAACGCAACGCAGTTTTCGTCAGCGGCACGGGAACCGGCAAAAAACTATCTGGCCATTACGATTAGTTCTTACACAAACCCTCATTATGGCTATGACGGGACGCTTCCGTGGGCGACCGGCAACCTTCGCGCAATCCAAATCTTTTTAGGCCACTCCAAGATCGAAAACACCATCAGGTATCCAGGGGTGGGCATTGAGGATGCCTTGGAATTAGCGGAGCGTACCGAGTTTTACAACGTGCGCGCCCCGCACTGAGGGGCCGCACGTGCTGGCGTAAACGTCCCAATTCTCAGGGTAGGAACAGAGCGACAATGCGCCCTCATTAGCGTCGTTCATTGCTATAGTCTACGACCCCGGAAGCCGCCGTGGATGACAAAAATTACACCACACTACGGAACAGGATCCAGCGCTCCGGATTACTGCGGAGAAAAGCGGGTTGGTCCGCTGCGACACGACAATCCCGAGCGTAAACCTGCGCGACATACGCAATTCCCGGGCGGTGTCTCGGCGCGAACGCGCTGTTCACTCTGACCACGAGGGACCCGTGATGCCGTTGCTTGAGTCTGACACTTTGAATTGGACTGCGATGTGTCAATGAGGCCCTTACAGGCGCGCACCATCAGGGCCGAACAGAAAGCAATTCCTGGAATTAATTGAAGCCGACACGCTGTCTCCCGCCCGGACCGTTGTTGCGCCGCGCAGTTCCATGGTCACCGCATGGTCCCGGCCCGGATCGGTATAGACATAGGAGACGCCGCCAAGCCGTTCGATGATGCTGCATTTGAGCGTCACCTGGTGCTCGCCTGACCCAGCGTTGAAATGTTCCGGACGAATGCCCAGAATGACATCTTCAGGAAGTTTGGCGCCCGGCTCACGGGGTATGACGTCAAGCC
Source organism: Hoeflea sp. Naph1 (assembly GCF_046837775.1). Lineage (GTDB taxonomy): Bacteria > Pseudomonadota > Alphaproteobacteria > Rhizobiales > Rhizobiaceae > Hoeflea. Next base: position 23,052 of record NZ_CP177286.1, read on the forward strand.
CCGACAATCCCAGTTCCGGCACGTCCAGACTTGCCGCGCCATGTTCTGTGCGACCGGTGACACGGGCTGGCAGAAGGTTGATCTTCGGTGATCCGATGAAGCCCGCGACGAACATGTTGTCAGGGTCGGAGTAGAGTTCGTCCGGCGTTCCGAATTGCTCGATACGGCCGTCGCGCAACACCACGATACGGGTCGCCAGCGTCATCGCCTCGACCTGGTCGTGGGTGACGTAGATCATCGTCGCTCCCAACTCGCTATGAAGCTTGGCAATTTCCAGCCGCATCTGCACTCTGAGTTCGGCATCCAGGTTGGACAGCGGTTCATCGAACAGGAATATCTTTGGGTCGCGGACAATCGCCCGGCCAATCGCCACGCGCTGGCGTTGGCCACCCGAAAGCGCCTTAGGCTTGCGGTCGAGATAGGGCACCAACTGCAGCGTCACGGCTGCCTTGCGCACGGTTTCAAGCCGCTGTTGCTTCGGCATGCCGGCCATTTCCAGGCCGAACGCCATGTTCTCTTCGACGCTCATGTGCGGATAGAGTGCGTAGGTCTGGAATACCATCGCGATTCCGCGTTTACTTGGTTCTGCCCGGGTAACATCATCGCCGTCGATCGAAACCGTGCCGGCCGTCACGTTCTCCAACCCTGCGATCATTCGCAAGAGGGTCGACTTGCCACAGCCCGAGGGGCCAACAAAGACGATGAACTCACCGCTTTTGATCTTCAGGTCGATCGAACGGATCACTTCGATAGCCCCGAAATTCTTTTGCAGGTTAGAAAGCTGGATGTCGGCCATGGGGGCTCCGGTCGCGGTCAGATGACGTTATTTCACCGCACCCTCGGTCAGGCCGGAGACAAACCAGCGACCGATCAGCGCGAAGAGCAGGATAACAGGGAGGGTGGCGAGGCTGGCGCCTGCCAGCAGCAAGCCCCAGTCGATTTGATATTGTCCGATGATGCCGGAAAAGCCGACGGGAACGGTGCGTTTAGCGTCAGACAGGATCAGCACTGACGCAAACACATACTCGGTCCAGGACATGATGAAGGCGAATATGCCGACACTGGCGATGCCCGGCGCGATCAGCGGTATCATCACTCGCCTCAGGATGACGAGCGGCGGCGCACCGTCCATGACCGCAGCTTCCTCGATTTCCATTGGCACCGAGCCAAAGAACGAGCGCAGCATCCAGATCGCAAACGGCAGCGCGAAGCTGACATTGACCACTACCAGTGCGGTCCGCGTATCGATCAGCCCAAGCTTGGCAAACATCCCGAACAGCGGGATCAGCACGACGATGCTCGGAAACGCATAAGCCAGCAGAATTATCCGGTAGAGCGTCTCGCGGCCGGGAAACCGCAACCGGAAAAAGGCGTAGGCAGCCGGTACCGACAGCGCCAGCGTGATCAGCGTGGAGAGCGAAGCCACCACCAGGCTGTTGATCATGTAGGTCGGGTAGTCGGAATTCGAAAGTAGCTTGGCATAATGCTGCAGCGTGAACGACTGCGGAATCATCGTCGGCACCCGCGCGATGATTTCCTGCGGCAGCTTGAACGACCCCGTCACCACCCACCAGAACGGCAACGTGATGATGGCCACAAAAAACAGCACAACCGCGCCAAGCGCGATGTTCCAGCCAATTCCGCGTCTCATCGCTCGTCCCCCTCTTGGGCCAGCGAGCGGGTGGCAAAGAAGGCGAACGCCATTAAAAGCACCGAGGCTAGAACGGCCACCGTCGCCGCTTCGCTCAGCCGGTAGCCCTTGAACGCGGTTTCGTAGATCAGGATCGGCAGGGTCTTGGAGCCGCCGGCCGGCCCTCCGCTGGTCAGCAGCCAGATGATGTCGAAGACATTGAACGACAGCAACGTTCCGACGATCACCAGAACGCCCAGCGTCGGCGCCAGCAGCGGCCAGGTGATACGCGTGAAGCGCTTGAAGGTGCTGGCGCCGTCAATCCGCGCAGCTTCGTACAGGTCAGAGGGGATTCGTGTCAGCCCGGCCAGCATCATCAGTGCGATGAAGGGAAACCAGCGCCAGGAGTTGATGAACACCAAAGTCGCCATCGCGGACCATTTCGATGAAAAGAAACCGATCGGCCGGTCGATGATGCCGGTTTGCATCAGCAACGGATTGATCATTCCGCCCGATGTGCTGAACAACCATCTCCAGATCATCACCACCACAACGGTCGGCACGATCCAGGTCAGGATGATCCAGGTTCGGGCGATCCGCACGCCCGGAAAGCGCTGGTTCAAGACAAGGGCTGCCGTCAGCGCCAGCACGGTCTGCAAGGCCGCATTGGCCACGACCCAGACAACACTCAGCCAGGAAGCATTCCAGAATGCCGCATTGGAAAGCACCTTGCGGTAATTGGCCAGTCCCACCCAGTTACCCTCGGACCCCACGGCACGGACATCCTGCAGGCTCAGCAGGACCGCCGAGAGCAGTGGCCACCCGAGGATGGCCACCAGCATCAACAATGCCGGTGCGACAAAGACGAAGGCATAAAATCGTGATTGTCGCATCCGGATTGGTTCCTCGTTTACTCTGAAGCTTCGGTCATGCGTGCCTGGCCGTCAGACACCGCCTCGGCGGCCGTCTTGCCGCCAACCACGATGGCCTGAAGCGTTTCGGCAAGAATGTTCTGGGCCGAGATTGCTGCAATGGCCGGAAACACGCGGCCACTGGTGAAGCCGAAAAGCTTGCCGTTTTTCGAATTCTCGATCACGGTTTCGATCTGCCCGCGGTACTTTTGCACGGTGGCGTCATTCCAGAAGCTCTCGGCCTTGGCGCCATCCGCAGTAACCGGCATGAACAGGCCCGGCTCCATGTTGAGGAACTGGCCGTAGTTTTCGGGCTCCAGCAGGTAGCTGATGAACTTCTCAGATGCCTTGCGCTTGGCTTCATCCGTCGACAGCAGCATCACCGCATTCGGATACGCGATAGTATTGTGCTGGGTTTCCCCCTCGGCATGCGGGATCGCTGCCACGCCAAGATCGTCGGCATCGCCTTCGGCCTGTGTGTCATAGGACGAGATCACCGAGAACTGCAGGATCATGCCGCAGCTCTTCGAGGCAAAGCAGGATTCCGCCTCGCCCCAGGTCCAGGATGTGTTGTCAGGCGGCGAAAGCTTCTGCAGGTCGGCGTAGAATTCGTAGCCGGCGATGGTTTGCGGGTTGTCGAAGCGCAGCTTGCCGTTCTCGTCATAGATTTCCGTCGCCCCGCCATTGGCCAGAATCGAATAGACGGTCTGGTCGGTATAAAGCTGCTTGTTAGCAGGCAAGCCGATGCCATAGGTCGAATCCGATGACAGCGTTTCCGCTGCCGCCTTCCATTCCGCCCAGGTCGTCGGCACGTCGAGGCCAGCTTCCGCGAACACGCTTTTGCGATACCAGAGGTTCATCGACATGTTGTACAGCGGAACCGCCCAGACGCCGCCGTCATAGGTGTATGATTCAAGCGCGCTGTCGAGGAATTCATGTTTCTTGTCGAGTTCGGTGACGAAGTCCTCGACCGAGGTAAGCGCGCCGATGTTTTTGAGGATCGGCGTGAAATCCGGGATCGCAAACAGCATGTCCGGGCCGGCGCCTGCCGACAGGGCGGCCGGTGCCTTGGCATAGATCTCGCCCCAGTTCTGCGGCTCCTGGCTGACGACGATGTCAGGGTTGGCTTCGTTGAAGGCATCCATCAATTTCTGGATGCGTTCGACCCGGTGCGGCGGCTGTTCCATGTGCCAGAGCGTGATTTCAACCGGAGCCGCCCAGGCGGAAACCGGCAGCAGCAGGGCTGCGCTTGTCAGCAATGTCGTCAGTGATTTTCTCATGTAGTTAAACTCCCGTTTGCAGGCAAAACTGCCCTGTTCCCTCAAAGATGCGGATTGCGTGGCCGAAACCGTTCGACCAGCTTCCGGTTGATCTCCCTGGCGCCGGGCATGTTGGCGCTGAGGTAGATTGGCGCGTCACCGTCGGCGGCAAGCCGGGCGGCGACGTCGACAAAGATCGCGTTCATGATCGTCACCCCGATGGCGGTGGACACCGGCCCGACCTTGAGCTCCGACCCCGGCACCGACATCACCGCGTCTCCCGGAGGCGAGCCGTTGTCGAGCACAATGTCGGCGAGATCGGCAAGGCGTTCGCGCCCGGCGGCGCTGGCGGTCGAATAGGCGACCGAGGTGATGCAGATGACGGTGCAGCCGATTTCGCGACCGATGCGGGCTGCCTCCAGCGGCGCTGCGTTGACACCGGAATTGGAAATGACGAACAGCACATCGCCAGAACGAATATTGTAACGATCCATGATCGGCGCAACGATGCCTTCGGTCCGCTCGTAGGCGGTACCTGCAATTGCGCCCTCGTGCAGCATGATGGGCGCGGCCAGGATCGGCACGGTGATAGCGAGGCCACCGGCGCGGTAATGCATTTCCTCGGCCATCACATGCGAATGGCCGGTGCCAAAGATGTAAACCCGGTGGTCGGAGCGGGCGGCGGCAGTCACGGCATCTGCCGCGGCTTCCATCTGCGCAGAGATGTCGGTTTTCAACGCCGTCAGGCGTTCGATCACGTTGTCAAAATAGCCATCGGTCATGGAAGTCATTGGGTCGCGTTGGCTCCAAGTGTGAGGTTTGCTTTCATGACGAAGGAATCGCCGCGGTAGACTGAGCGCACATATTCGAACGGGTTGCCGTTGGCGTCACAGGTGCGGCGTGTCAGTTCGAGAACAGGTGCGTGCTCGCCAAGCTGAAGCGTGCGGCTGACGGCCGGGCTGGAAAGTGCTGCCTGCAGGGTCTGCTCGGCCGATGCCGGCAAGACATGGTAATGCTCGCGCAAAATCGCGTAGAGCGATTCACTGGCAAAGTCGGCGACATCAAGCAGGCCCGGCGCCACGTTCGCGCGAATTTCCGTGGTCTCCATGGCTACTGGCTCGCCATCGACCAGACGCACCCGAACCAGCCGGTAGACGTCGCCTCCAAGCGGCAGATTCAACGCCACCGAGCACAGGTCGTCGGCCTTGTGAGCGCCGAATTCCATCACGACACTCGAGGCGTGACGTCCCTGCTGCTCGATTTCCTCGGTAAACCCGCTCAGTGTCGACAGCTTCTGCTGGATCACCGGTCGGCCGACAAAGGTGCCATGGCCGGTACGCGTTACCAGAATGCCGCGCGCTGTCAGATGCTGGAGCGCCTGGCGGGCGGTCATCCGGCTGATGCCGAGTTCTTCCGCCATCACCCGCTCGGAGGGGAGCTTGTCGCCGACGTTAAGCTTGCCCGCGGCGATATCCGCTTCCAGTGCGGAGGCAATCCGTCGGTAGACCGGGGCAGTCGGTTCGCTCATGAGGCCTCAGCAATAATCACACGTGGTATAGTCCACTTTTGTAATGGTATATACCAATTTGAGAATTGCAACAGTTTTGTCATGCCGCCCCTCAGGCCAAGGCTATTTTCCCGAAATCAGCGCGTCGCGCCGGGCTGCGTAGAGCGCATAGGCGTGCCGGTAGTCGTCGGCGACAGCGGCTGAAGGCAGATAGCGGCAATCCTCGCCGGTGGCTGACATCGAGGCTGCACGAATGTCGGCAAAATCACCCAGCGCAGTGGCGGCAATCAGCGCTGCACCACGCGCCCCGAATTCGGTCCCGGCGGGAACGATCACCTCCTTCTGCAGCATGTCGGCGATCATCTGGCACCACAGCGGGCTCTGGCTGCCACCGCCGGTCAGTTTGATGCACCCGTCGTCAAAGCCGAGCGCCGACACCAGGTCGTAGAGCGCAAACGCCACCCCTTCATAGACCGCGCGCAGCATGTGCGCCCGCCCGTGCGCCGGCGACAGGCCCGAAAATTGCGCGCGCGCGTGCGGTGCCACCACCGGGGCGATGATCCCGCTCTCGCTGAGATATGGCAGGTAGCTCACGCCATTGGCGCCGATCGCCACGGCGTCCACAAGCGCGGTCACCTGCTGATAGCAATCATCCCTACCCTGAAGGTCTGGCGCCAGCACACCGATTGCCCAGTCGAGATTGAGCGTGCCGGCAACATTGACCATGGCCCGGTACCACAGATCTCCGGGCATCGAGAACAACAGTCCCAGATCGCGGGGTTCGAACACCGGCCGGTCATGGCACACGCCGACAAGACAGGTGGTGCCGAGTACGGCGGTTGCCACTCCGGTGTCGACACCGCCGGCACCTATCACAGTCGAGACCACGTCGCCCGCCCCGACAGCCACCGGCGTGCCTTCCGCCAATCCGGTCAGTTGGGCGGCCTGCGGCGTGAGACCACCGATGATTTCTTCGGAATCGTGAATTAGTGGCAGCAGGTGGGCGCAATCGGCAAGCCCGAAAAGCGCAATCATCTCGTCACTGCGCGACCGGGTCCGGGCGTCGCCGGGGATCACCGAGGCTTCGCTGCGGTCGGTCGCCATCAGCCCGGTGAGCTGGAAGCGGAGAAAGTCCTTGTAACTGACAACATGCGCCGCCTTGCCGATCAGGTCCGGCTCATGGCGTTTCAGCCACGCCAGCAACGGCAGGGTGCAGCCCTGCTGCATTACGGATCCGGAGGAGGCAAATATCCGCGACATGATCGCGGGATCCTGCTCCTGCATCGCATCGAGTATCGGCTGGCTGCGGCTATCCTCCCAAACGATCCCGGGCCTGAGCGGCGTGCCGTTGGCATCAAGCACCCAGGCGCCGACCATAGCGGCCGAGATCCCGACGGCGCGGATCGTGGTGGGGTCCACACCGGCGTTCTCCACCGCTTCGCGGATGACAGTGACCGCCGCGTTCCAGGCGTTGTCCGGGTCGAGTTCGCTCCAGCCCGGATGGGGCCGTTGGAGAGGTGTATGCCGTGACGCGGTGGCGATCTGGTTTCCCTCGTCATCGAACACGGCGGCCTTGCAGCGCGATGTCCCGGCATCAATGCCGAGCAGGAAACCGGCCTTGCCCATCATGCGCTCCCCGCTGCCGGTGTGCCGCCCCGCCAGGTCTGCCGCACATGCAGGTCCCCGCCGAGATGGACCAGGTCGGCGCGCAATCCCGGCGCCAGCCGTCCACGGTCGCGCAAGCGGAGAAAGTCAGCGGGATAGGCTGACGCCATTCGCAACGCTTCGCCCAGAGAAAGGTCGAGATAGGTGACCCCGAAACGAACAGCCGAGGCCATATCCAGATCGGAGCCCGCAAGTGTGCCGTCTTCAAGTGCCAGGCGTGAGCAGTAGCCGCCCTGCTTGCGCCAGATGGTGCGACCGTTGAGGGTGAAGTGATCGGCGTCCTGACCGACAAGCGACATCGCGTCGGTAACGAAATAAAGCCGACCGGGCCCGCGTTTGGCCCTCAACGCAATCCTCAGCGCCAGCGGGTCGACATGATGGCCATCGGCGATGATGCCGCCCCAGACATCGGGATGATCAAGGGCTGCGCCAACCAGGCCGGGTTTCCGGTGGCCAAGCCCGCTCATGGCGTTGAACAGGTGGGTGACACCGCGTGCGCCGGCATCGAACAGCCGCTGGGCGCCGACCGCATCACAATCGGTGTGGCCAAGGCAGACGGTCGCGCCGGCCTCACTGAGGCGTCGCACTTGTAGTTCGGTGACCTGCTCTGCGGCGACGGTCAGAACCAGCGTGCCGATTTCCGCCGCAGCAGCCCTCAGCCGCTCGACGTCGCGCTCTTCCATCGGCCGCATGAATTTTGCCAGATGCGTCCCCTTGCGGGCGGGCGCCAGATGCGGCCCCTCCAGATGCAGCCCGGCCACGCCGCGGTCTGCGGCAACCGCCGTCACGGCTGCCGCAATGGCGCGCACGCTTGTTTCGCTTTCATCGGTGATCAGCGTCGGCAGCACGCTGGTGGTGCCGAACGGGCGATGGCCATCGGCAATCATGTACATAGATGCTGCCGACGGATCGTCATTGAACATCCGGCCGCCGCCGCCATTGACCTGGGCATCGATGAAGCCGGGGGCGAGAACGCCGCCCGCAAGCTCGGTCTGCTGACAATCAGTTGCAACCTGGGCCTGCGGCACGACGGCTTCGATCTTGCCATCCAACACCACCAGCGCATGGTCATCGTAAAAGCGGGTTCCGTCGAAAATCCGCGCGCCGATAAGGGCCTGCCTTGTCATTACATGGTCTCCGTTACTTTGAGCAGGTTTGCCGGCTGATCCGGATCCAGTCCCTTCTCAATCGTTACCGCCTCGACCAGCCGGTAGGCAGGCAGCAAGGCCACAAGCGGGTCCAGCAGCCCGTTGCCGGTCGATGGCACCATCACCGACACGCCAGGGGCCAGTTTTGAGGAAAACGTGATGGTCCTGGCGCCGAGATCAGCCAGCTTGCCCATCGCTTCGCGGCTGTTGTCAAAGGCGCTGTCTTCTTGAACATAACCGATGACCGGGAAACCGCGTTCGACCAGCCTGAGCGGACCATGCATGATTTCCGCCATCGAGAATGCCTCGGCGTGCAGCCCGGCGGTTTCCTTGCATTTGAGCGCGGTTTCCATGGCGATTCCAAGCGCTGTGCCGCGGCCGCAGGTATAGAGCGAGCGGGCGGCGGCGAGGATCTGTTGCGGTTCGCCCATGTCGATCTGTGCTGTTTTGGCCAAGGCCTCGGGCAGCGCGTCCAGCGCTCGACTGAACCCTTCGTCCCGGGTAGCGGCGCCGACAATTGCCGCGAGTGTCGCTGCCGAGGTGATGAAACTCTTGGTCGCCGCCACGCTTTTTTCCAGTCCTGCGCCAAGCACGATGGTGATGTCGGCTTCGCGTGCCACCGGGCTGTCGGCAACGTTGACGATTGCCACAGTGCGTGCGCCGCCGGCCTTTGCCGCCGCCTGCAGGGCGACGATGTCGGGGCTGGCGCCGGATTGGGAAACCGTGAAATGCACCGCCGAGGCCAGGCGCAGCGGCCGCCGGTAGACCGACGCCACTGAAGGTCCGATCGAGGCCACCGGAATTCCGGTCGACAGTTCCATCAGGTATTTGAAGAAGGTGGCAGCATGATCGGATGAACCGCGCGCGGCCATCGTCACCAAGGCTGGCGGCTGGTCGCGCAACCATGTGCCAACCTCGCTGATCACCTCGGCCTCGCTCGAAAACAGACGGGCGACTGCGGCCGGCGATTCATTCGCCTCTGCCAGCATCAGGGAAGGTTGAGCCAAGCTTATTCTCCTGTCGTCAGTTCGGCGACGAAATCATAGATATCGCCGCGATAGTGGGATCGGGTATGCTCGACGACCCGGTTATCGGCGCTCCGCGAGACCCGCTCGATCAGCAGACAGGGTGCGCCTGGCTGAACGCCAAGCAGGTCAGCTTCCAAGGGTTCGAAAATCATTGCCGTGAGTTTCTGCAATGCACGCACGGGTCGGTGCCCGTGACGCGACAGGACATCATAAAGTGATCCTTCACCTATTTGCTCTCCCCCGGTAAGGCGATGTGGGAAAACAGCGCGCTCAACGGCCACCGCGAGCCCATCGGCCAGCCTGAGCCTGTCGAGCGTGAGCATCATGTCCCGGCGACCGACACCGAACAGGAGGGCCTCTTCGGATGACGGCATGCGGGCACAGGAACCGAGAACGCACGCTCCCGGCTCCATGCCTCGCAGTTTCATGTCCTGGGAGAACGATGAAAGATTCCAAAGCGGCTGTTCGATGTGCACCGGCCGGCTGGCTACAAAGGTCCCGCTGCCTCGACGGACCTCAAGTCCTCCCGATTCGAGAAGTAGCTTGTACGCGTTGCGGACCGTAACTCGGGCAACCGATAGGCCTTCTGCCAGCTCGCGCTCCGGCGGCAAAGCCTGTCCTGGCACCAGCCATTGCGTGGTTATGAGCTTTTCAATTTCCCGGGCGAGGCTGATGTAGAGCGGCCCACTACCCCGGCTTCCGACAAGCGATACGTTTCGCAACTGTTCGATCAATGCGGCCTCAATCATAGTACCTATTTAGGACCAAAGCAGATCCAATATCAAGCCTCGACGCGAGAAAACGAGTGCCGAGCGGATCGCTCACCGACTGTCCGGGATTGTGAGAGCGGCGGTGCAAAATTAGTCTACGGTAGCGGCGGGATAGTCCCGCTTCGGGCGGCGTAAAACCCGGCCACCTATTTTCCTTCTGCAACGACAGCAGGAGGGTTGGGGATCTACACCGTGGAACCATATCTGAGGGTCCGTCTGGCTTGTTGTGAAGGAATGAGCCGGCGTCAGGCTGCAAAGCATTTCAACATATCGCGCGATAGCGTGGCCAAGATGGTGTCGTATTCGACGCCGCCCGGCTATCAGCGTCAGTTGCCGATCCGGCGTCCGAAGCTGGATGCGTTTGTTTCGACGATCGATCATTGGCTGGATGAGGACGTGAAGGTGCCGCGCAAGCAGCGCCATACGGCCAAGCGGTTTTTTGACCGGCTTCGAGACGAACGCGGATTTACCGGCGGCTACACGATCATCAAGGATTACATTCGGGAGCGCGAGCAACGCCGCCAGGAGGTGTTCGTGCCTTTGTCGCATCCACCCGGCCACGCTCAAGCTGATTTCGGCGAGGCGATGGTGGTGATTGGCGGCGTGGAGCGCAAGGCGCACTTCTTCGTGCTGGATCTGCCGCACAGTGACGGCTGCTATGTACGGGCCTATCCGGCAGCAGTATCGGAGGCCTAGGTCGATGGCCACATGCATGCGTTTGCGTTCTTCGGGGCCGTTCCGCAATCGATCGTCTACGACAATGATCGCTGCCTGGTGGCGAAGATCCTGCCCGATGGCACACGCAAGCGGGCAACACTGTTCAGCGGCTTCCTGTCCCACTACCTGATCCGGGATCGCTACGGCCGTCCCGGCAAAGGCAACGACAAGGGAAGTGTCGAGGGGCTTGTCGGCTATGCCAGGCGCAACTTCATGGTTCCGATCCCGCAGTTTCCGACGTGGGAAGCGTTTAACATCTGGCTGGAGGAGCAATGCCGCAAGCGCCAGCGAGACAGGCTGCGCGGCGAGAACGAGACGATCGGAGAACGGGTGCAACGTGATCTGGCAGCAATGCGCCCGTTACCGGCATCGCCTTTCGACGCGTGTGATCAGGCCGGCGTCAAGGTAACGGCTCAGTCGCTCGTTCGCTACAAGACCAACGACTATTCCGTCCCGGTCGCCTATGGCCATCAGGATATCTGGGTACGGGGCTATGTCGATGAAGTGGTGATCGGCTGCCGCGGCGAGATCATCGCTCGCCATCCCCGAAGCTGGGAACGAGAAGACGTCGTCTTCGATCCCCTGCATTACCTGCCGCTGATCGAGCAGAAGATCAATGCGCTGGATCAGGCAGCGCCCCTCCAGGGCTGGGACCTGCCCGAGGAATTCGCCACGCTGCGACGGTTGATGGAAGGCCGCATGGCGAAGCATGGCCGGCGTGAGTACGTGCAGGTCCTGCGCCTGTTGGAGAGCTTCGAACTCGCCGATCTGCATGCGGCAGTGAAGCAGGCCCTACAGCTCGGAGCGATCGGCTTCGATGCAGTCAAGCATCTGATCATGTGCCGGGTGGAGCACCGGCCGCCACGACTGGACCTGTCCATCTACCCGTATTTGCCGAGGGCGACGGTCGAGACGACGTCGGCGAAGGCCTACATGCGCCTCCTGTCATCGGATGCGGGAGAAGCGGCATGAGCACCGAAGTCCTGGAGATCCTGCTCTCCCATTATCTCAAAACCCTGAAGCTTCCGACCTTCCAGCGCGAGTACCAGAAGCTGGCTCGGCTATGCGCCACCGAGGGCGGAGATCATGCCGGATACCTGACCCGGCTTGCCGAGAGGGAGATGATCGAACGGGACCGACGCAAGGTCGAACGCCGCATCAAGGCAGCAAGGTTCCCGGTAGTCAAAAGCCTCGACAGCTTCGACTTCGCCGCTATCCCTAAACTCAACAAGATGCAGGTGATGGAACTGGCCCGCTGCGAGTGGATCGAGCGTCGCGAGAATGTGATTGCGCTCGGACCCAGCGGTACAGGAAAGACTCATGTCGCGCTTGGTTTCGGCCTGGCCGCCTGCCAAAAGGGCCTATCCGTCGGCTTCACCACAGCCGCCGCCCTGGTCAGCGAGATGATGGAAGCGCGCGACGAACGGCGTCTGTTGCGGCTCCAGAAACAGATGGCGGCCAACCAGCTTCTCATCATCGATGAACTGGGCTTCGTGCCGCTCTCAAAGACTGGTGCAGAGTTGCTGTTCGAACTGATCTCGCAACGCTACGAGCGCGGAGCCACCCTGATCACCAGCAACCTACCGTTTGACGAATGGACCGAAACGCTCGGATCCGAGCGTCTGACCGGCGCGCTGCTCGACCGCGTCACCCACCACGCCAACATCCTTGAGATGAACGGCGACAGCTATCGTCTCGCTCAAAGCCGCGCCCGCAAGGCCGGCTGAAACCCTCTCAAAATCGCCACGCACGCATGAGACCCCCGCTCGGGCGACGCCCTTCCGGAGGTCTCATGCGTGCGCCAAAAGTGGCCTGGTTTTACTCCGCCCATTGGCCGGTTTTTCACCAGTCCGGCATCGCTGAGTAGGTCCTCAGGCTACCCGCAGCCCTTTAGAAGTTCGTCCAGAAGTTCCTTAGCGTCTTCGTCCTTACTCCTCTCAGGAAGCATGAATCAAAAAGCAATTACACAGAAGACCAGACACACTCGCTCTCATCCGCCTGATGGGATGCAGGGCTGCTTTCCAGACGCTCAGCTCCTGCCATCAAACAGCTTCAACCTTGTGGATTTCATCGCGTTCCGATCTTCATGCCTAAAATTCGCGGCAAGGCGGCGACGGCGCGCGTTATGTTGGACGGCACTTGCTCAAGCTCCTCGGCCTCTTCGCTGGCGATAATCGCTCTGCGTATAAGTTTGCCGCCCACAAAACGAAAAGGTTCCGGCGGAAATTTGGGTACTTCACGCGTACATAGCGGCAACGACGCCCAAGAGTCTTTTTCGCGGAGCACAAGTGAAGCGAGACACTGCGCTCCTATATACGTCGGGTTGACGCCATGGCCTGAATAGCCGCATGCAAGATGGATGCGCGTCCCGGGAATGGTGCGAAACATTGGCAATCGGTCGGCAGACACATCGATCGCGCCGCCCCAACTTTTTTCGACGTCAACCGACGACAACGCAGGCAGAAGTCGTCGTAGCCCGCGCTCGGCCCGCGCAGCGCTCGCCGCATCCAGTCGCAATGCAGATAAAGATGTATCGCCACCATAGCTGATCGGACCAGAGCCACTGCCCATCAGAACTCGGCCGTCGGGAGTTTTACGAAAATAGTGGACGAACATTCTGAGGTCAGCAATGCCCTCGTTGCTCGTCCAGCCGGTTGTAGCAAGTTGTTCTTGCGCCGGCTTCGTCATCAGTGCGTAGCTTGAAAAAACGCTGACGTACGGGCGCATCTGTGGATGCCCTGCCAACTCCACGTTAGTGGCAAGAACGACCTCTGGCGCCAAAATCTCCCCGGCAGGAACCCGAACCCGGTTGATGCTCCCTTTGTCTAGCGCCGTCATCGGAGTATTCTCGAACAGGTGCACGCCTGCGCTGATAGCTGCCTTGCGCAGGGCACGCGCCAGACGTGCCGGGTGCAAATTTGCGCCCTCGGGCAGAAATACACCACCCCGGAAGACGGGGGATTTGCATCGCGAGGCGACCTCTTCCGACGTCAGCTGTTGGGCAGAATCCGGTACACCGAGACGACGTGCTTCACTAACCATTAACTTGATCTTGGTATCCTGTGCAGTGGAGGCTGAAACGCGCATGTTGCCGCTCTCCCGCCACCAAACATCACGGCCCGGCGCTGTCGCAAAACTGCGAATTGCATCTTGTGCAACAGTACCAGCGCGTGCAACCGAGAGCGCTGCATCATCGCCAATCGCCTTCGCCATACCGGCAAGCGACGCCCAATAGCCATGAACCTTTCCGCCGTTTTTGCCACTGGCTCCGGATCCGCATAGCGATGCTTCGATTAAGGCGATGGAAAGAGATGGCCGGCGCTCCTTCAAGGCAAGCGCAGTCCAAAGACCTGTATAGCCGCCTCCGACGATTACCACATCCACCGACAGCGTTCCTGTCAGCGCCGTCGATGGCGCGAATTCTTGTTCAAGAGACATAGCATCGGCGAACCACCAAGATGGGTCACCAACTTTGCCAATCGACTGAGGAGAATTGTATACAGCAGACGTCATGATATTCCCATAACTTTACGCTTAGATCAGCATGGAGTTTGTTGGCGGACGAATAGTACTGTTATTCGCTTTGAACCGTTGAATGGAGAAAGCACCAATGGGAATGTCACTGGTCCCATTGACGATAAGATCGGCTACGATCGCCCCCACGATGGGGCCGAGTTGGAACCCATGCGCCGAAAAACCGAAGGCGTGAAACAATCCCGACTCCGTTGCGCTTCGGCCTATTACCGGGATGCCGTCGCTCGTTCGTCCCTCGATACCTGCCCATGCGCGCACAATTCGCGCGGGTCTCATGAGCGGAAACAGATCGAAAACTGTTCTTGCATTCCGCGAAAGTTTACGGAAATCGAGGTCCGTGCGGTTGGTCTCCAAATGAACGCGCCCCTCGTAACCTCCACCGATTAACACTGTTCCGTTTGCGAATTGCTTGAAGGACAATGGCGCCGCTACCGCACTGATGATCTGAGAAAGGAAGCAAGGCATACGCTCGCTAATCATCAACATAGGTGCAACAGCTTGCATATCGACACGCTCGCCAACTTGAGCAGCAATTTTGGATCCCCAAGCGCCCGCCGCGTTAACAAGCACCGGAGCGCGAAAGCAATCGCCGGCACTTGTTTCGACAATCCAGACTGATGCTTGTCGACGGAATCCGGTAACTTGGGCGTTCTCAATTATGTCGACGTCGCGCAGTCGCATCTGCCGCAAGAATGCCTGCATAGTGTGGAACGGTAATGCCGCCCCATCGCTGCGAGAAATCAGCGCTCCTACACAATGACTGGCCAGCGCTGGAACAAGTCGCCGCAGCTCGGTAGCCCCGATCAGTTCCTCGTGCTCGAAGCCAGCCTCAACGACTGTCTCGCGACGTGACTGGAGCTTGCGCAGTTCCGTTTCATTTTCGGCGACGAACAGATGGCTTTGCGCAGCGAAGCCACAATCGTCTTCGAGCAGGTCATCGATGCTTTCCCACATCCGCATCGCTGCCACGCTAAGTGGGATTTCGGGAAGTGCCCGAAAGATCTGGCGAACGCCACCGGCATTGACGCCTGACGCATGGCGGCCGATCGTATCTTTTTCGATAAGACAAACCTTGATGCCGAGACGGGCGAGATGGAAGGCCGTTGAACAGCCGTGGATCCCACCGCCGATGACGATAACATCAGTCATGGATCACTCGCGAATCACCGCTCGAACGTCATCTTCATCATGCGGCAGTGTGGCAATTTCCGCCAAAGTCACCGGCTTGATCGGGAACCGCAAACGATAATGGCCAACCTCGGATGGCGGAATGTCCCGCAGTGCCGAAATCATCTCCGTTACCGTCAACCCACAGAGCCTTCCCTGACACGGTCCCATGCCACATCTAAGATATGATTTAAGCTGGTTGGGCCCGACCTCGCCGAGTTCTGCGACAGTCTCCGTGATCTGCTGACCGGTCACCTCCTCGCACCGGCAAACAATCGTCGCATCATTTACTCTGCGGAAGTTCGCAGATGGCTGAAACAGCGTATCTAGAAAGCGTCTTCCCCGTGCATAGCCAGAGAGCGTGCTGCGTGTCGGAGCAGCTCGCCTCTTTCTCTCGGCTTCAGTGATCAGACCAAATTTCGTCGCGGCGTCCAAGCCGCAGAGCTTTCCGAGGCACGCGGCAGCTTCGGCCCCAATGATACCCGCCCCGTCGCCGGCGATGGAAATACCGGGCACGCTACTGCGTCCCCAAGCATCAGTGGCCGGCTTCCAGCAGAGTTGGACATTGTCCCACATCATATCACAGCCTGCCGCATTCGCCATATTTATGTTAGGCGTAACCCCTTGGTGTAAAAACAGATACTCAACATCGATCGTCTTGGACTGACCGCCCTTTGTTCGGTAGGCAACACTTTGTAACCGCGTATCACCAATAGCTCTCAACTCGGTCACTCTTGAAATCACGGGTACCTGACTTCGGACCTTCCGCTTCAACTGCAGCCCCTTAAGCAGGTATTGCGAACCAAGGAAGGAGGGCAAGGCAGTCAGAACGCCAACTCGCGTCGCCGGTAGTGTGGTATCGAGGATCGCAACGGGTGGCGTTTTCGCTGCGATCAGCTGGTACGCGAGCAACCATAGGAGGGGTCCGGTGCCGGCCAGCACAAAACGACCATCCGGCACCAGACCCGAGCTTTTGAGAAGGCCCTGTGCAGCACCCGCGGTCAACACTCCCGGGAGCGTCCAGCCGGGAATTGGAAAAGGGCGCTCAAGCGCGCCGGTGGCGATAAGGATATGCCTTGCGCTAAAGATCCGACTCGCACCATCTTTGGAGACACCTACTTCCAGATCACGTGATGTCATCCATACACACGCACCAGAGAGATAGGAAACAGTACTTTCCTCGAGGCCGGAGAGAAGCACGTCCCCGCGTTCATAATCCTGCCCTAGCAGCCGCCTCCGGGAGGGAGGCGATGAAACGAGTCCACGATAGATCTGCCCGCCTGGCTCCGGGTTCTCGTCGAGAATTAGAACCTGCAGTCCGTGTTTCGAAGCGGCGATAGCTGCGGCGAGGCCTGCCGGCCCCGCACCAATGATCACAAGGTCACAGCGTGGTGGCAGGTCTTCGACGTCAGACAGCCTATTCATGGTGTTACCCTGCGGCGCCCAGTTCCCGTCTTGACGTCCATTCCCTCAGCGATTTGTAACATGCACGCCTGTCGGTTGGCGACACCGTCTATTTCGACCAGACATTCAAAGCAGACCCCCATCATGCAATATGGACCGCGTGGTTTTCCTGACACTGCGCTTGTGCGGCAGGCTGCATATCCTTTTTCGAGGAGTAGGGCCGCCACGCTGTCACCCGCGCGACCGTCACAGGTGACGCCGTTGATTGTCAGCGATACAAGAGCGCCGTCGGCTTCAGTCAGTCTTCGAAACATGTAACCTCCTGGCACTAAATGATTTAGCTTCTGGTGGCAGTCTGCCGTGCGCCATGTGAGGCGCAAGCACTGCCGCATGTACGGCAGCCAGCGTCACACCGCTGTGGCATGTGGCTACAAACGCACCTGGATGGGTCACAGAATGATCGTAAATTGGAAAACCGTCGGGGCTGAGCACTCTAAGGCATGCCCACATACGCACGATATTGAGATCCGCGATGGCCGGAAACATTCGGACAGCACGTCTTGCCATCACGCCCATGATTCCATTGTTTATATCTTCGGATAGGCCGCTCTCTTCCTGGGAATCTCCGATCATGACACTGCCCTCATCCGTTTGTCGGACAGTCTGGACAGGTATCTTGAGGAATGGGGCTACCTTTTCGGTGACAATGATATTACCGCGCTGCGGGCGAACTGGTGCCGAAAGCCCGACCATAGGCGCAAGCCTAGCATTGTCCAGACCTGCGGCGAGAGCGATGTGTCGTGCTTTGATTTGCCCACCGCCCTCGATGGACAGCGAAAAACTGTCCGTATAGTCGATGCGAACTACCCTGTTGCCTGGACGATAATCGACCCCAGCCGCAATCAGCGCCCTATGCATTGCCCGATAAAGTCGGAGACAGTTCAAATGACCGTCGAGCGGCGAGTAGGTGCCGCCAACAACATCCGGGCCCGCTCCTGGCAACCTTCTTCGGATCTCGTCGCCATTCAGGACGCTATAAGGGTAAGGATTGACCCCTGTTTGGCCATTCACACGCTCAGCGATCGAAACAAGGCGCTCCAACTCGGCATCTGAAAGTGCCAGGTGGAAACCTCCGTCTTGCTGAAGCGCGACGTCGATATTGGTCTCATTCTGCAATTGTTCCGCGTACGCCGGCCAGAGTTCTACAGAACGACGCGTCCAATTGGCGTAGGCAGGCATATTAATGCCTTTGCTCTGCTGCCACACCAAGGCGAAGTTACCGCGCGAAGCGCGATAAGCCACATCACCTTCATCAAGGACGCAGACCCGGAGGTTTTCGCGCGCAATGCCGCGCGCGAGTGCCGCGCCGACGAGCCCGCCCCCGATCACCACGAAGTCGAAGTGTGTGCTCACGACCCATTCCGCTTCATAAGTTGGTCGATCTTGACCGTCCGTACGAGCAATAACAGCACGATCAGTGTGACTATAACGAGGCCCGATGAGATAGCAGTCAGCATGGGGTCAAGCGGGGACCATTCAAGGGATGTATAAATAGCAACCGGAAGTGTGACTGTCTCTGGCGTATTGAGAAACAACGAAACCTCAAGACTGCCGAAAGACATCATGAAGGCAAAGGCCCAGCCGGCTGTTATACTCCAGGCAACAAGGGGCAATGTGATCAGTCGGCGGGCGCGCCATGGTGATGCGCCCAAGCTGCGAGCGGCCATCTCCAGAGCCGGATTCACAGCGCCTACGCCGATGAGAATCAGAGATACGGCGAAGGGCGTTGCCACCACGACATGTGCTGCGAACAGGCCTAACGGACTGCCGCCAAAGCCCATGCGCGTGTAGGCGATAAGAAAGGCTAAGCCGACAAAAATGGACGGCAGCATCACCGGGGTAAGAACGAAGGCCTGTAGCAGTATATTGAGCCGCGTTGGATAGCGGTGCATAGCAAACGCGACCAAAACTCCAATCACACTGGCCGCAGTTGCTGATAGAAAAGCAATGATGAGGCTGAGCAGCAGCGCCTTTAGATAGACCGGCTTCGAGAAGATAGCCGCATACCATTTTAGGGTAAGACCCTGTGGCGGAAATGAAACGTAGTTGCTGTCTGTAAGTGAGCCGAGCGTGATTGCCACGATTGGGGCGATCAAAAATACAGCAACGAGCATGACGTAAGCGGCGAGCGCTCCACGTTTGACCCTACCGAACGCACTATAGGTGCCATCAGGACGATAACTCATCGGCTCGCCTCAATGACTGAATCGGCGCTGTGAAGTGCCGTGTTCTTGCGAACATACTCGTAGAAACGTACTAGGCCGACGATGCCTAGCGTGCTTGCGAGGAGAATAACCGCCATCGCGGCGGCGAATGGCCAGTTCAGCAGGCTGGAGCTCTGTTGATAGATCAAGTATGAGAGGACTTTCAAGCGCGACCCGCCGATCAATACCGGTGTCGCATAGGCACTCATGCTGAGCGAAAACACCAAAAGGCAGCCGGTACGCAGTCCTGGCAAGGTGAGCGGGAAGGTTATCGTGCGAAAGATGGTCCAGGATGTGGCGCCCAGGCTGCGTGCGGCTTTCGCCAGATTAGCATCAATGCCCTGCATAGATGCGGCGACCGAAAGGGTCATGAAAACCAGCAGAACATGCGTAAGTCCGACAACAATTCCTGTGTTAGTGTACATTAGCTGCAGGGGTGCCGAGGCAAGTCCGATTCCAATCACTACGTCATTCACAAGGCCTTTTTGACCAAGCAAGATCAGCCATCCGTAGGAAACCACAATGCTGCTCGTAACCAGTGGCAAGACAAGCACAATGAACAGACAAGTCTGCCGCCAACCCGTACTGACCAGTAAATACAATGCGAGTGGATAAGCTAAAATGGCGGTTATGAAAGTCGTCGCAACGCTGACAATCACTGTTCGACCAAGAATTCCGAGATAGTAGCTGTCTGTCAGGTATTCGACGTAGTAGCTCGGATCGACTGCAGGCACGATCCCAGAGGACGGATCAAACCGACTGAGACTCAGCCAAAAAAGCTGAAGCACAGGCGCCACGTAAATAACCGCGAAGACGATTAGCGGCACCAGCGCCAGTGCCAGCCAACTCTTCAACCTTGTTACGTCAAGCTGCATTTTCAAGCCCCGCCAGGAAAAGCGAAGGTGTCGGCCACGTTCCAGACGAGCATCACCGATGCGCCTGGCTGTACATCCGTCCGATTGTGGTCCGGTGCCCAGATGACGAATTTGAACCCGTTGTCGAGGCGTACATGGATCTCTGTACGGTGACCGAGAAACAGCACGCGCTCAACTGTCGCGGGCACACTGTTCTGTTGGGTATTTGCCGATTTGGGTTCCGCAATTATTACTCGCTGCGGTCGTACCAAAACTTCAGCGTTTGCGCCCGTGTTCAGCCCATGGTTCTTGCCTCGAACTCGACCAAGCGCACCCACCTCGATCTCGGCAATATCTGCATCAGTCGACACCACCTTGCCTGAGAATGTATTACTGTCGCCAATGAAGCGGGCTGCAAACAAGCTCCTCGGTGTATCGTAGATTTCGCTCGGTGTGCCGATTTGCTCAATGTGGCCGGCCCGCATGACAACAATGCGATCGGCAATCGCCATGGCCTCTTCCTGATCGTGTGTAACCATAATGGTAGCGATTGGCAGGCCGGCCAACATCTCCAGTAACTCTCCACGCATTTCCTGACGCAACCGCGCATCAAGATTACTAAATGGCTCGTCAAGCAAAAGCAGACTGGGCTTTACAATCACGGCGCGTGCAAACGCGATGCGTTGCTGCTCGCCACCGGACATCATGCTCGGCATTTTCTCCGCTGCATGCGCCAGCTTCACGCGCTCCAAAGCAATCATTACCTCTTGCTTGATTTCCGCGTTCGAAGCGCTACGCATTCTGAGCCCGAATGCGACGTTCTCAAAAACCGTCATGTGCGGGAAGAGTGCATAATTCTGAAACATTATTCCGATGTTGCGCTTTTCCGGCGCCAGTCCGATCAGGCTGCGACCGGCAAGTCGCACTTCGCCGCTCGCAGGCACAACGAACCCCGCCATAACTTGCAACGTCGTTGTCTTCCCGCAGCCGGACGGACCAAGCAAGCAAATACGTTCACGTTCGGCCACGTTGAAAGACACGCCACTCAACGCTTGGAAATCACCGTAGCGGACCTTTAGGTCGTCGATTTCAATATAATTCATGGTCACGATTTCAAGATGAGAGTCCATCGGCCTTGCACTGGCCGATGGATAAGAGCACAGAGCAACAAAGGCTGCGCAGCGGTAAGGATCGGCGTTTTAGCGCTCGATTTCCCTATTCCAGCGATCAGTCCACTCTGGGCGCTTCTCGTTTATGACGGCCCAGTCGAGCTGTACCAAGCTCTTGGCCGCTTCTGCTCCGTAGGTAACATTGGCTGCCTGCTCAGGCGGCAATACAACTGCACTGTTGACCGGGCCAAATCCTATCTTTTCACCGACCACCTGCTGCGCTTCCTTCCCAACCAGGTAATTCAAAAACGCATCCGCAAGGTCTGCGTTGGGAGCACCCTTGACTACATTGGCAGTGGCGAAGAGCGCCGGAGCACCTTCAGTGGGATAGACAAACTCCATCGGGAAACCAGTCTTGGTTCGGTAACCGTTAGCTTCTCCATTTGTCCAAACGCCTACCCATGCGTCGGCTTGCTGGAAGTACGGGCTCAAGTCGGCAGTTGTTCCGAAGGCCGGGATGTTTTCGGCCACCTGCTTCATCTTTTCGAAACCTGGATCCATATTGTCCAGACCACCTCCATTGGCCTTCGCCAGCATGATAAGGAGGTCGAGCCCATAGGTGGAGCCGATAGTGTCAGCAATGACATGGCCTTTTAGTTCGGGCAGCGACAGATCATTCCACGACTTCGGCGGCGCCAAGTTGGCCTTCTTGTATGCCTCAGGGTTGTACACGATACCTACACCGAATACGGCCCAGCTCACGCCGATATTGTCCGGCATCTTGGCTGCGTCATAAACATTGGCGAGATTTGGCATCTTTGCCGGATCAGTTGCCTGCAGCAATCCCATGGCCTTGGCTTGTTCGCGCGGGCCGTCGTCAAGGCATGCGATGTCAATCTGAGGACTGCTCTTCTGCGCCTGCAACTTGGATATGGTCGCCAACGAGACGCCAGGCAGATAAGAAACCTTGACGTTGTACTCCTTCTCAAAGGCCGGGAGAACGTCACTTTCAATATATTCTTGAATGCCCGCTGCGTAGCAGGCGATTGTCATTTGCCGAGCCTCCTGCGCAGATATCGTAGCGGTAGTGGAACCGAGACTGCATAGCGTGACAAACGCCACGGTTGTCATATGAATTCGAACGCTCATTTTCTCTCCCCCTCTGTGGAACATACTTAGTCGATGGTCGGCAGATATTTTTTGTCTATGGCCATTCGTACTGTCATCAGCGGATCGACAACCTGGCTTATACGTAAGTTCCCAACCAGACTGCTCAGCATGTATGCTTCCTCCCAGCTGCTACCGTGCACCCGGGAGATCGCTGCGATCATGTCTTCGTTGGCTACTTTGCAAGCTGCTTCAAGCGTCTCGGCGCTGGCTACGAACTGCCATTCGGTTGCTGTCTCTATGATGGGACGCGGCAGGCGCTTGCCCTTAATGATCTCGAAGCGAGCAAAGACGTTGATGGGGACACCGACGCCAGTGCCACATACTTCTCCGTCACCCATAACTGCTTTAGCGTCACCCATAGCGATGAGCCCGCCCACCTGGTTGACAGGAAAGTGGACGCGCGCGCCGGCTCGGATAGCAGTCGTGTCCATGTTGCCCCCATGATCGAACGGAATCACGGTATTGTACCGACCTTCGATCGGTGCAACACCGATCGTGCCAATGCACGGATCAAGTGGAATGCGAAGGTTACCAAAATTGACATGTCCATCTTGGATGGCGACGATTTTCGTCTTGGCATCCTCGATATTCCCCTTCAGCAATCCGAAGTTCGGGATCAGGAGAACGTAGCCCCAATTTTGTGGGATCTGGATATCTCTGATGTCGACAACCAGGCGGTCCCCGGGCTCTGCACCCTCAACGAAAATTGGCCCGACCGCATCGTTCACATGATCGTAATCGACCGCCTTGTAACGATCTGTCTCAGTCCTTATTTGGCCATGTACACCATCAGGACAGCGAATCTCAATCAAATCCCCGGCTTTGACCCGCCATTTGGCCTCCATCGTGGCGTCGAAATGGTAAATGACGTGTTCGGACGTTATGATTGTGGTGGGGCGATGCATCGGAACTCTACTGATAGTGAATGGGCTATTCACGGACATATAAAGGTGCGCTAGGTCATTCCGTCAAATTCATTATACGATCCAGTTCATAACTGAACCTTATGAGGTCAACATGAAACCACGGCAAATCGAGGCATTCCGGGCTGTCATCGAGGCTGGCAGCGTGACTTCTGCCGCCAACAGAATGCGCATTTCTCAGCCCGCCGTGAGCAAATTGATCTCCGAGTTGGAGCGCTCCATCCGGCTGCCCTTATTCATACGAGAAAAGCAGCGCATGGTTCCGACACCAGAAGCACACTTGCTGTTCGAAGAGATCGAGCGAGTTTACCAAGGGATGGATCGCATTGACCGATTTGCAGATAGTCTGCGTGAGAAACGCGCAGGGCGCGTGCGACTCGGTTGCCTTCCGAGTCTCGGTCTGCGGGTAGTTCCAGATCTTATCGCACGATTCGCGATTGAACGACCTGACGTTGATTTAACAGTGCATGTGCGAACGTCCGTCAAGATTGCAGACTGGGTGCTCGGGCAGCAGATCGACCTCGGCATCTCTTTACTCCGCGTTGACCATCCATCTGTTGTGGTTGAAGAGCTGACCCGCGTGAGTGCCGTCTGCATTCTTCCGCTGGGTCATCCACTAACAGCCAAGTCCGTAATTACCCCAAAGGATCTGGTTGGCGTACCGTTCATCCGACTTGGACGCGAAGATCATGCCGAGCAGATCATCAGGTCCGTCGTCGATCACGGGAGTGTGCAGCGCCGTGTCCAATTGGAGACCAATCTTTCGGCCGTCGCGTGTCGCCTTGTAGCAATGGGGGCGGGCGTGTCCGTCGTCGATCCGTTTACTGCTGCCGAAATCTCACCTGCCGAAATAGTAATTCGACCCTTTCGTCCTGCAATTACATTTGAGATGTGGCTCCTATATCCCGCACACCGTCCACGATCTCAATTAATCGAATCTTTCGTGCATGAGTTGCGGAAAACGATCTCGGAAAAGAGCGCATTCTTTGCTGATAAAGGACATGTCCAACAGCAAACCAGCAGTGATCCAAGTCGGTGAATGTCTAGTGAGTGGCTGAAATAGTCTCCGCGCGGTGGCCTTGCCCCCAGCTTTTATCCAGCGTTGAGTTCGTTTCCGGCGTTATTTTTGCCTTGACAGACGGTTGATGCGGCGGGCGATGGCGCGTAGCGTTCGATTTTGCGCAACGCCAGTTCCTGGAGCGGGTTGAAGGTGGTGACCAACTCGTCTGGTGTTTGCCATCCGAGTTGTGAGTGCGGTCGACTGTCACTGTAGTCGAGCCGCCATTTGATGAGGCTCGCCCGAGCAAGGGGCAATGATGAGAACAAGACCTAGCAGAGCAGTTCGTCTTTGAGAGTCCGATTCAAAAGTTTTCCAATTATGGAAGTACCTTGCCAGGTGCCGCATTAGGATGAGGATATGGGCTATGAGGGGCCATGCTGTTGAACGCTGGAGGATTTCTCTCAGCCCTTCGCCAACCTGCGGGACTTGGCGTGCCCCCATCAGGTGGTCCGGTTTGATTGTTAGTGCATCATGGGCGTCTGGTCCATCGGGACAATGCTTTCCGGCGCGGGCGGGCGGTAGCCCAGAGCGCTATGCGGCCTGACGGTGTTGTAGTGGATACGCCATTGCTCGATCAGGATTTGCGCCTCCCTTAGGCTGTAGAAGATTTCGCCGTTCAGCAGCTCGTCGCGGAACCGGGCGTTGAAGCTTTCGCAGTATCCGTTCTCCCATGGTGAGCCTGGCTCTATGTAGGCCGTCTTGGCTCCAACAGCTGCAATCCAATCCCGCACTTTCTGGGCGATAAATTCCGGCCCATTGTCCGACCGAATGTATTCCGGCGGGCCGCGCAGGATGAATAGGTCTGTCAGAGCATCCAGCACGTCCGTTGAGTTGAGCTTGCGGTCCACGCGGATCATGAGTGCCTCCCTGGTGTATTCCCTCTCGCCGTTTGCAAGCAAACGCCTGCCGGGCAGTGGTCGATGATATTCAGCGTCCGATAGACGCGGCCGTCAGCGGTTCGATCCTGGACGAAGTCGTAGGACCAGACGTGGTTTGGCCGTTCCGGTCTGAGACGCACACATGATCCGTCGTTCAGCCTAAGCCGCCCCTTTTTCTTCTGCTTTTGTGGCACTTTCAGCCCTTCACGCCGCCAGATGCGCTCAACCCGCTTATGGTTTACCTGCCAGCCCGCGTTGTTCAGCAGACCGGTGACCATACGATACCCATAGCGCCCGTACTTGTCGGCCAGTTCGATGATATCATCGGTCAGCCGTTCTTCATCTGCCCGGCCCTGTGGCACCTTGCGCTGTGTGGATCGGTGTTGTCCGAGCGTGCGGCAGGCGCGGCGTTCCGATACGCCAAGCTCCCGCCTCACATGGTCGATGCACTTGCGACGACGCGAAGGGCTTAGAAGTTTCCCTTTGCCGCCTCGGTCAGGATGAGTTTGTCCAGTGTCAGGTCAGACACCGCCCGCCGAAGCCGCTGGTTCTCCTTCTCCAGCTCTTTCAGCCGAGTGAGTTGAGATCGCTGCATCCCGCCATAGAGCTTCCGCCATCGATAAAACGTCTGCTGTGTCACGCCGATCTGGCGCACCGCGTCAGCAATCGTCGCACCTTGCCCTTGCAGAACTTCAACCTGCCGAAGCTTCAATACAATCTCTTCCGGCTTCTCTCGTTTTCCAGCCATCGCTGATCCTCCAATTTGAGGGATAATCTATCCCAGTTGGTGGACCACTTTCAGGGGGCAACTCCACGTTCGACACCCCAGCGGCGCGGAAGCACCTTGAAGCTGACCTGCCCCCCGCGAAATCCCTCACCGTGATGTAGAGTCTGCGCCAACTTTGAAGGAGCAGACGAATGCGAAAGAGCCGTTTTACCGAGGCGCAGATTATCGGGATGATCAAGGAACAAGAGGCGGGGATGCCGACGGCAGAGGTGTGCCGTAGGCATGGCCTCAGCCCGGCGACGTTCTACAAGTTCAAATCCAAGTATGGCGGCATGGAGGTGTCCGAGGCGGCCAGGTTGAAGGCGCTGGAGGACGAAAATGCGAAGCTCAAGCGCCTGCTGGCCGATACCATGCTGGACAACGTCGTGCTGAAAGACCTGCTGGGAAAGAACTGACGACATTGACCAAGCGGCGAGAGGCAGCGCTCAGGGCGCTGCGAGATCACGACATCTCGCAGCGCCGGGCCTGCAGGCTTGTCGGTGTCGATCCAAAGACAGTCCGGCGCCAACGCCCGCCGGATTGTCCGGAGATCCGCAAGGAAATGCAGGAGATTGCTGGCAAGCGGCGTCGGTTCGGCTACCGCCGGCTCGGCATCCTGCTGAAACGCAAGGGGATGACCATGAACCACAAGAAGCTCTACCGCATCTACCGCGAGGAAGGGCTCTCGGTGAAGCGACGACGTGGCCGCAAGCGGCCCGTGGCACACGCACACCGATGCCAGAGGCGGCGCGCCCAAATGCGCGGTGGTCGCTGGACTTTCTGTCGGACAGCTTCGGCGCTTCACGCAAGTTCCGCATCCTGGCGGTGATCGACGATTGCTGCCGCGAAAACCTGTGCTTGATGGCCGACACCAGTATCTCGGGCGAGCGGGTGGCGCGGGAATTGGACGCGCTGGTGAGGATCTATGGCAAACCCGGTTGCATTGTCAGTGACAACGGGACCGAGTTCACCAGTCGCGCCATCCTGAAATGGGCGGACAAGAACGAGGTGTCCTGGCATTACATCGACCCCGGAAAACCGCAGCAGAATGCCTTTATCGAGTCATTCAACGGCAGTCTACGCGATGAGCTGTTGAACGAGGAGATCTTCGGCACCTTGGACGATGCCCGGCGAAAGTTGGCCCTTTGGCGATACGACTACAACACCGTCAGGCCACACTCGTCGCTCGGCAACCAGACACCGCAGCAAGCGCGCCGAGCGCTTGAGCAATTTGAGGGCTCCGCGCCCGGCGCGCTTGCACCAGACGATGAAGACGAATACCAAAATCCAACCCGCAGACTCTCGTTATGAATGAGGGACCAACGGGGGGCAGGTCAGCAACGATGGACACGATCAAGGCGATGGAAGCGGAATTCCGGACGGCTCAGGAGTACGAGTTCCACAACCTGATCGACAAGGGCGTTCTTGACACGGAGCCCAAACGCAAAAAGTTCCTCGCGCTTTGTGCGGAGGAACTTGAGGGCAAGCGCCGAGAATGGCAGGACTTACAAGTTTCAGTGGTTGCGGGGGCAGGATTTGAACCTGCGACCTTCAGGTTATGAGCCTGACGAGCTACCGGGCTGCTCCACCCCGCGATAAATTTTGAGCTTCCGGGCATGCCCGGTTTTGTTTGCCGGTCCACAAGGCCTTTGGCCTCTGCGGTTCGGCTGGGGCTGCTCCACCCCGCGACAAGCCTTGAACGAATGAGTTCGAGGCAGAAAGCAAAAAACGGGCCGCGATTGCGACCCGCGGTAGTTCCAAGTTTCGTAAGTTTGAGAAGATATGTGTTGCGCTTTGCAGACCTGGCAGCGACCTACTCTCCCGCGTCTTAAGACGAAGTACCATCGGCGCAGGGGCGTTTCACGGCCGTGTTCGGAATGGGAACGGGTGCAGCCGCCCCGCCATGACCACCAGGTCGGCAAAGCGCAACATTGCACATGGCTACATGTGCAAGTTGATTGAGAAGCTGGCGGGAGGCTAGTCCCTTTAGTTTTATGAACACAATCGCTGGCACACCGAAGTCTGTTTCGATGAGCACAAGCAATGAGAACGATCAAGCCGATCGAGCTATTAGTACTGGTAAGCTTCACACATTACTGCGCTTCCACACCCAGCCTATCAACGTGGTAGTCTTCCACGACTCTCAGGGAATACTCGTTTTTAGGTTGGTTTCCCGCTTAGATGCCTTCAGCGGTTATCCATTCCGTATATAGCTACCCTGCTATGCCGTTGGCACGACAACAGGTCCACCAGAGATACGTCCATCCCGGTCCTCTCGTACTAGGGACAGATCCTATCAATATTCCTACACCCACGGCAGATAGGGACCGAACTGTCTCACGACGTTCTGAACCCAGCTCACGTACCGCTTTAATTGGCGAACAGCCAAACCCTTGGGACCTGCTCCAGCCCCAGGATGCGATGAGCCGACATCGAGGTGCCAAACAACCCCGTCGATATGGACTCTTGGGGGTCATCAGCCTGTTATCCCCGGCGTACCTTTTATCCGTTGAGCGATGGCCCTTCCACGCGGGACCACCGGATCACTATGACCGACTTTCGTCTCTGCTCGACTTGTCAGTCTCGCAGTCAGGCAGGCTTATGCCATTGCACTCGACGACCGATTTCCGACCGGTCTGAGCCTACCATCGCGCGCCTCCGTTACTCTTTCGGAGGCGACCGCCCCAGTCAAACTACCCACCATACACTGTCCCGGATCCGGATAACGGACCGCGGTTAGACATCCACGAAGATAAGGGTGGTATTTCAAGGATGGCTCCACACGAGCTGGCGCCCATGCTTCAAAGCCTACCACCTATCCTACACATGCCTTGGCGAATGCCAGTGTAAAGCTATAGTAAAGGTGCACGGGGTCTTTCCGTCTGACCGCAGGAACCCCGCATCTTCACGGGGAATTCAATTTCACTGAGTCTGCGTTGGAGACAGCGGGGAAGTCGTTACGCCATTCGTGCAGGTCGGAACTTACCCGACAAGGAATTTCGCTACCTTAGGACCGTTATAGTTACGGCCGCCGTTTACTGGGGCTTCGATTCAAAGCTTGCACCTCTCCTCTTAACCTTCCAGCACCGGGCAGGCGTCAGGCCCTATACGTCGTCTTGCGACTTCGCAGAGCCCTGTGTTTTTGATAAACAGTCGCTACCCCCTGGTCTGTGCCACCCTCATCTACTTGCGTAAACAAGGGTCACGCTTCTTCCGAAGTTACGCGTGCAATTTGCCGAGTTCCTTCAACGCAGTTCTCTCAAGCGCCTTGGTATTCTCTACCTGACCACCTGTGTCGGTTTCGGGTACGGTCTATACGGTGGAGCTATTTCCTGGAACCTCTTCGCTGCCTTCCCAATCCAGTAAGGAAAGACAACACACGAGATCCGTCACTACCACCAGGCCCACGAATATTAACGTGGTTCCCATCGACTACGCCTTTCGGCCTCGCCTTAGGGGCCGGCTCACCCTGCTCAGATTAACTTTAAGCAGGAACCCTTGGTCTTTCGGCGAGGAGTCTCTCACTCCCTTTATCGTTACTCATGTCAACATTCGCACTTCTGATATCTCCAGGAGCCCTCACGGGTCTCCCTTCACAGACTTACAGAACGCTCCGCTACCACGTGCAGTAAACTGCACATCCTCAGCTTCGGTGCATGGCTTTAGCCCCGGTACATTTTCGGCG
>NZ_CP177286.1:4562500-4661869 GCF_046837775.1 Hoeflea sp. Naph1
GAACCAGCCGCGGCGACAGGTAGATCTGTCCGTCGGTGATCGAGATCAGGTTGGTTGGAATATAGGCGGAGAGATTTTCGGCCTGGGTCTCGACCACCGGCAGCACGGTGATCGAACCACCACCGCCACTCTGGGTAAACTGCCCCGCCCGTTCCAGCAGACGCGCGTGAACATAGAAGATGTCGCCGGGAAACGCCTCGCGCCCCGGAGGGCGACGCAACAGCAGCGACAACTCTCGGTAGGCATGCGCGTGATGTGTCAGATCATCCATCACCACCAGCACATCGCGGCCTTTGGCGGCAAAGGATTCTGCCACCGACATGGCGCCATAAGGGGCAATATAGGCGAGCCCCGGCGCGTCCTCGTCGCCGGCGGCGATGACGACAGTATTTTTCATCATGTCGGCATCGTGCAGCGCCCCTATCACCTTGGCCACCGCATCGCCGCGCTGGCCAATGGCGCAATAGATGCAGAGCACCCCCGTTTCACGCTGGTTGAGGATGGCATCGACGGCGATCGAGGTCTTGCCGGTCTGGCGATCGCCGATAATCAACTGCCGTTGCCCCAGCCCCACCGGCACCGTGGCGTCGATCGCCTTGAGCCCGGTAGCAAGCGGCCGGTGCACGGCGGACCTGTGCAGAATATCCGGCGCCTCGGCCTCGATCGGGTGGATCATGCTGGCCCCGACTGGCCCCTTGTCGTCACGCGGGCGGCCCAGCGCATCGACCACCCGTCCGAGCAGCGCCGGCCCGACCGGCACGCTGATAACCCGGTTGGTGCGGCGCACGTCCTCGCCCAGTGAAATCGCCTCCGAAGGCCCCAGCAACACAACGCCGAGGCGGCCGGGCTCAAGATCGAATACGATACCGCGCACGCCCGAGGCAAATTCGACAAGCTCATCGGCCAGTGCCCGCGCCAGCCCGGTCACGACGGCAATGCCATCGCCGACCTCGGCCACGCGGCCAATCTCGCTGAGTTCTGGCGCAGGCGCAGGCGCATCCAGCAACATCTGGACCAGATCCGGCATCATGGCGTCTGCTCCGGATTCAGTTGGCATCGGCAACCGCCTTGCTGATTGTGAGCCCGGACTGCTCCTCCAACACCGCATCGAGGCCGGAGAGATAACTGTCGACTGTCCAGGCAATCTGGGCGCCGCCAAGCCGAAGTGTCAGGCCGGGCGCTAGCCCGGGATCGGTGGCAAAGCGAAAACTGAACCCCGGAAGGATTGCTTCCAGTTCCGTGCGCAGTTTGCCGGCCGATGCTTCCGGCAAGGGCGCCTGGGTCAACACCACGGCTTCGCGGTCATCTCCTGCCGCATCACGCATGTCTTCTGCCAGACCGCTCAGCCGCGCTGCCGCATTGGCGACGATCCGTTGTTCCAGCGTCTCGTCAGCCAGATCTTCGAGCGCCTTGCGGGTCAGCGACAAAAGCGCCTTGGCGCCCGCACGGTGCAGTTCCTCGGCGTAGCGTCGCGCATCCTCGGCGCGCTGGGCCTCATAGTCGGCTTGCTCCGCAGCCAGCCGCTTGCGGGTTTCGGCAAGCAGCGTGTCCCGCTGCTTTTCGGCCGTCTTGCGCGCGTCCTCGAGCATCTCCGCCCGGCTGGCGCTGAGCTTTGCAACCTCGGCCTTGTAGCTCGCTTCGGCTGCTTCGGCCGCCTCCCGAATGGCCTTCGCCTCTCCCATCCGGTCCGCTATTTCTGCCTCTCTGGCATCAATGCCGTCGAGAATCGGGCGGTAGAGAAATCGCCGCAACAGCCACACCAGAAGGAGAAAATTGACGACCTGCGCGGCCACCGTGATCCAGTCAATCGACATGATCAGCCGCCCACTTGCTGTTGTGCAGCCTCCAGCGCCGCATTCCAGAACGGGTTGGCAAACAGCAGGATCATGGCCACGACAAAGCAGTAGATCGCGGTCGATTCAATCATCGCCAGACTGACGAACAGCGTTCGCGACAAGGTCGAGGCGGCATCGGGTTGCTGGGCGATGGCGCTAAGCGCGGTAGCAGCCGCACGGCCTTCGCCGAGCGCCGGACCAAGCGCGCCGAACGACACGGTGAGGCCGGCGGTGAAAATCGAGATCACGGCTATGATGGAAAGTTCGGTCATGACGGGTCCTTTGCTGCTTCATCGGCATCCGGCTTTACCGGGGCTGTGGCCGAAGAGATGTAAACGGTGGCGAGGATGGCGAAGATGTAAGCCTGGATGACGCCGGTCAGCAGACCGAGCATGTCCATCACCACGGGAAAGAAGAAGGGGGCGATGCCGAGCAGGATCGCCGCGATCACCGCCCCGCTCATGATGTTGCCGTAAAGCCGAATGGCGAGTGAAATGCCGCGTGAAAACTCGCTGATGATGTTGAACGGCAGCATGATCACCGACGGTTCCAGATAGGTGCGAAGATAACCCGCCAACCCGCGGCTGCCGATGCCGAAAAGCGGCACCGCCACCAGCACGGACAGCGCCAATGCCACCGTCGTCGACAGCGAAGCCGTCGGCGGATCGAAGCCCGGAACCACCATCAACAGGTTCGAGGTAACGATGAACAGGAACAGCGTGCCGGTAAAATACAGAAGACGCCGGTCGTGCCGCCGAGTGATCTCGGCGATCTGCCCGTCAATGCCCTGAACGATCACTTCAAGTGTTGTCCGCCACCGGTTTGGCGGCACATCCGGACGCAGCTTTCGCGTAATGATGAGGGAGGCGCCGGTCAGCAGCGCCATGATCAGCCAGGTGTTGAAAATGGTCTTGTTGATGGCGAGGCCCGCGATCGTGAAAACGACGCTGCTGTCAGGGGTCGGTTCCATCAGCAGGCCTCCGCCGGCGGGGAAATGCGCATGATAGAAATGGCGATCAGGCGAACCAGCATGAACGCCAAACCGAAGCCCGCCAGAGCTGTCACGCCCGCCCCCGCGACCAGCCATCCGGCGACCAGCAGCGCGGCTATGCGCAGCGCGGCACTGAGCGCCAGCACCAGCGCGGCACGCTCCGTGCGCAGCGCCAGTTGTATGCCCAGAGCCAGTCCGGCGAAAAAAAACACGCCCATCAGCGATCCGGCGCCGGCGCCCAGAGCGAAAGAAGTCCAGTCAATGGCGATCATTTTCAGCTTCCTTCCTTGTCAATCCACACCCAAGCAACGATGGCCCCCAGGGCCACCCCGCCAAGGATCAGTGCTATGGTCCACGAAAAATTCTGCGGCGCCACCTTATCAAGCCATATGCCCAGGAACGCACCGGCCACGGTCGGCACGGCGACCGTCCAGCCGATCATGCCGAAAGTGCCGATGCCGCGCAGCGGGCTTGGTCCGGGATTGTCGCGGGCCGCTTTCATGCGTCGCGCCCGGTCGCCGATATCTTGCGTGGCCCTGTCTCGGAGGTCCTTGTCGCGAGCGGCCTCGTCGCCGCTGCCCTTGTCTTGATCCTCACTCATGGGTGCGGCCTGCGCAGACTTGTGAACCGCCGCACCATGTCGGCCTCAAGCCGTGACAGCGCGGCACGGGCCACGCGTTCTTCTTCTTCCATCTCGGTAAAACTTGCGTCCACGGTCTGCCGCAGGGTTTCCAGATCATCTCCCGGCACACCGCGTCGAACCGCGAGATCTACATCCTGACCCTTCTTGACCAGCAGCCCCTCGTCGATACCGAAAATTTTCTCTTCACCGCCGGGCATCACAATCAAGAGCACCGAAGGCACCAGCGCAGTGACGTAATCGATATGATTGGGCAGCATACCGAAGCTGCCATTGGCCGCCGTTGCGGTCAGGCTGACCGCCGGCCCCTCAAACAGGGTACGCGCCGGCAGTCGCAAGTGAACCTGCATGTGCGTAAACATGGTCACGCAACAGCCTCCAGTTCGGAAAGCCCGCCAATCATGTAGTAAGCGCTTTCAGGCAGGTCAAAATGGGTCTGGGCGAGAATCTCCTCGCAGCCATCCAGGGTTTCGGCGATCGGCACCAGTTTGCCTTCCGTGCCCACCGAGGCCGTCACGGTATAGAATGGTTGTGTCAAAAACCGCTCGAGTCTGCGCGCGCGGGCAACCGTGGCGCGGTCATGCGCTGACAGCTCCTCGATCCCCAGCATGGCGATGATGTCGCGCAATTCCTCGTACTCGGCGAGCGTCCGCCGCACCGCACGGGCGATGTCATAGTGCCGTTGGCCGACCACGGCGGGTGTGAGCATCACCGATGACGAGGCCAACGGATCAACAGCCGGATAAAGGCCTTCACTGGCGCGCTTGCGCGACAGCACCACCGACGCCGACAGGTGCGAAAAGATGTGCGCCGCCGCCGGGTCGGTAAAATCATCGGCGGGCACATAGACTGCCTGGATCGAGGTAATAGACCCTCTCCGGGTCGACGAGATCCGCTCCTGCAGGGACGCAAGTTCGGTGGCAAGCGTTGGCTGGTAACCCACGCGCGACGGCATCCGTCCCAAGAGACCCGACACTTCCGACCCCGCCTGGACGAACCGGAAGATGTTGTCGATCAGCAGCAGCACATCCTGGCCGCGATCATCGCGGAAGAATTCGGCCATCGTCAGGGCGGAATTGCCGATCAGAAAGCGCACGCCGGGCGCTTCGTTCATCTGGCCAAACAGCATCACCATCTGCTCGCGCACCCCGGCCTCGCCCATCTCGCGCCAAAGCTCCTCGGCTTCGCGTGATCTTTCGCCGATGCCGCAAAACAGGCTGACGCCGTGGTGATGCTCGACCGTATTGTGGATCAACTCGCTGAGCAGCACGGTCTTGCCGACCCCGGCACCGCCGAAAAGCCCGGTCTTGCCGCCGCGCTCGATCGGCGACAGCAGGTCGATGGCCTTTATCCCGGTTTCAAGCACTTCGGCGCGCAACACCCGCTCGGAAAGCGGCGGCGGCGGCTGATGGATCAGTCGGCGTTCGGTCGCCGCAGGCGGCGGCAATCCATCAAGCGGTTCGCCAAACATGTTCAGCATCCGCCCCAGAACAGTCTCGCCAACCGGCACCTCGATGCCGCCACCGGTGCTGCTGGCGCGCATGCCCAGCCCCAAGCCGCGTGTTGAGCCGAGCGCAATGCAACGCACCACCCCGTTCTCCAGCAGTGCCGCAACCTCCATGGCGACCGACCCGGCCCGCACGAGCGCATGTACCCGCGGCACCGGGGCGGCGAACGCCACATCGACAACGCCGCCGCGGATCGCCACGATGGTGCCTTCGGCGAGCTGCTGCCCATCCTGAAACTTCCCGTCCGGGCCGCGCATCGGCACTTTTTCAGCCCTGGTCATGTTGGCGCTCCAAACCGGATCATTACCCGGCCGCCATACCGCCATCGACCGGGTACTGGGCCCCGGTAATGAAGGCCGAATCGTCGGAAGCCAGGAATAGAACCAGTTTGGCGATATCCGACGCCTCGCCATAACGCCCAAGCGGGATCGATGCCTGCAGCGCCTGCTTGACATCATCACCATGGCCCGGATTGAAGCCGTCTTCGAGCGACCGCATCATCCGCGTATTCACCGGCGACGGGTGCACCGAGTTAACCCGCACATTGCTGGAGGCAACCTCGATCGCCGCGGCACGCGTCAAGCCGACAACGGCGTGTTTCGAGGTGATGTAGGGCGCAACATTAGGACTGCCTTTCAGCCCGGCAATGGACGACATGTTGATAACGCTGCCGGATTTTTGGCTGATCATCACCGGCAATACATGTTGAAGCCCGAGAAAGGCGCCGCGCACATTGACGGCGATGACCCGGTCAAAATCCTCGATCCGCTGTTCCACCAGCGGCGCAACCTTGCCTTCAATGCCGGCATTGTTGAAGAACACGTCGATCCGCCCAAATTTGGTTACGGTTTCCGCGACATAGCGCGCGGCATCTCCCGGCGATGACACATCGGCAGCTATCGCGATCACGTCCCCCAGACCACCCAGTTCGCGCTCAGCCTTTGCCAGATCGTCCTTCTTGAGATCAACCAGGGCAACCTTGGCGCCTTCGGTCAGAAACAGTCTGGCCGTTTCGAGGCCGATACCTGCTGCGCCACCGGTTATCAGCGCCACCTTGTCCTGCAGACGTTTCATCGTTCATCTCCTTTGTTATTCTCGCATCACCAGATTTCGTGTCGGCGCCAGAAGGGCACGCGCACCTTCAGCTCATTCAAGCGGACCCGGTGGCCGTTTAACTGCAAACATTGCCGGCACTTTCGAACCGTCCTGACGCCGGAAACGCCACGCCCGCGACCGCGAGCGGCACGACAGCCAATGACATTCCCCGGCATGATCCCGTGACAACCAGGCTCACACACCTAGCGGCTCCAATAAAGGCGGGTTCGCGGCCATCGGCATTGATTTGGGTCAATAGGCG
This sequence comes from Hoeflea sp. Naph1, assembly GCF_046837775.1. Lineage (GTDB taxonomy): Bacteria > Pseudomonadota > Alphaproteobacteria > Rhizobiales > Rhizobiaceae > Hoeflea. The sequence continues at coordinate 4,568,832 of NZ_CP177286.1, forward strand.
GGAGCCACACTCGAATGATGAGGGCCTTGTCTGCATTTGCTCGGCCGGTCGCAGGGCGTGACAACAGCCTTCCAGATCTTCCGCCGCCATGCAGAGGGCGCACTGCACCAGTTTCGCTGTCCCGGTCAGCGAAAGTCGGGAATTGCGATCAGAAAAAGATTTGGAAAGTATGTGTGAACAGAGCCGCCGCGCCAAAACGCGCCCGGCATCATATGACTGACGACGGGCGACAGCGCGGATCGCCTGGCAAGGACGACCGATTCCGGTTGCTCACCGACAAGGCCCGAAACCGGCTCGGATCAGACTCGATCAGGCCCCATCAGGAGTGCGAGGACAGCCTGATCCGGTAGGCGTCAACGATCGCCCGCCGAGTTTCGTGCGGCTGCTGCCCGACGGCTTCGGCGAGTCCGCGCAATTCGCGCCGCAATCCATGCACTTGATCAAGCAGCGACAGCACCACCGGTATCGCGTCAGCAGACAATGCCATTTCCTTGCGCAAATCGCAGATCAACCGGATGCGCGCGACATCCAGTTCATCAAACAGCAGGCCATCCTCGCTTTCAGCGGGATTGAGCCAGCCTTCACGCACCCACAGCCTGAGTTCGCGCAATTGCAGCCGACCCACTGTCGCGACGACTTCGCGTTCGCCAAACTTCATGTCATTCTCCAGAGTTTCGCACGGGGATCATCCTTGACAGCATCGCGCCAGCTCTCGGCGATCGAACGCATTTGGTCGTCAATCTTCTCCGGCAGAACAATCTTCAGCCGCACATACTGGTCGCCCGCGGTGCCTTTTGCAGGCTTGATGCCCTGGCCCTTGAGCCGCATCCGGTGCCCCGACGACGCACCCTTGGGAATGGCCATCGCCACCTTCCCCGAAAGCGTTGGCACTTCGACACGAGCGCCGAGCACGGCTTCGTCAAAACCGATCGGCAGGTCGATCTCGATATCTTTGCCTTCCCGCCGAAACAACGGGTGCGGTTTCACGGCGATCTCGACATAAGCGTCGCCGGTCGGCCCGCCGCCGATGCCCGGTCGTCCCTTGCCGCGCAGTCTCAAGGTCTGGCCGTCATCAACACCGGCCGGAATCGACAGCTCGATCATGCCGCCATCAGGCAACGGGATCGGGCGCTTGGCGCCGCGTGCCGCATCCATGAAATCGACGTCAAGATGGTAGCGCACGTCCGCGCCACGCGCGGCAAAACCACCACCTCCCCGAGCCTGGGCGCGTCCTTTGAACAAATCGGCAAAGATATCCGACGCGTCCTCGAAATCACCAAAGCCAGCCGCCGATTCATAGCGTCCGTGCGGGTCGGCGCCGGCATGTTGCCGGTAATATTGCCGCTCGGGCATTTCCTGGCCGCTGGCGTCGATTTCCCCGGCGTCAAAGCGCTTCCGTTTGTCCGGATCGCCGATAATGCTGTAGGCGCTGGAAACCTTTTGAAACTCGGTTTCCTTGGACTTGTCCCCGGGGTGCAAATCGGGATGCAAGGTTTTTGCCAGCTTTCTATAGGCCTTCTTGATGTCGGCCTGTGCCGCGCCCTTGGCAACGCCGAGAATTTTGTAAGGGTCATTACTCATGAGCAGCTGTTTCCGCCTCTGTCAGCCAAGGGAATGTAGCAAATATTGATCAGTATTCTGCAATACACTGCTTTGCTCCTGTGTCCCGCCTCTTTCCTTTCGAGCGCGGCGTTTGAAAGTCAGATAAACGCGCGGTGCCTGTAGCGGCGCGAATTTCGCGCCGTTGGAAGGTCAGATTGTTTCGTTATCCATTATATTTGTTGTGCTTCTCGGATTTTCAAGTTTATGCCGCATCGCACCAATCAGCCACCTCGGCTTTCGACGGGGGCCGCCGTTCATTGCGCTGGCACCGAAATCGCTGACTGTGCGATGCCGACTGCTGCCGGCTTGATTCTCTCGTCCATCAACGGGCGGATGCGGCGCAGCCGCAGCGCATTGGAAAGAACGAACACCGACGACAGCGCCATCGCGCCTGCGGCCAGCACCGGTGAAAGCAGCACGCCCGAGACCGGGTAGAGCACCCCTGCCGCCACCGGAATCAGCGCGACATTGTAGCCAAAGGCCCAAAACAGGTTCTGCTTGATGTTGGCCATGGTGCGGCGCGACACCTCGAACGCGTTAACGACGCCGCGCAGATCGCCCGACATCAACACCACATCAGCCGATTCAATTGCCACGTCGGTTCCCGTGCCAATGGCAATGCCGACATCGGCATGTGCCAGCGCCGGCGCGTCATTGATGCCGTCACCGACAAAGGCGACCTTACGCCCGCCTTCGCGAAGCCGGTCCAGCGCCGCCACCTTTCCATCAGGCAAAACACCAGCGATGACATCATCTATTCCCGCCTCACGGCCGATGGCTTCGGCTGTCTCGCGCTTGTCTCCGGTGATCATCGCGACCTTCAGACCCAGATCGTGAAGTGCTGCAATTGCCGCAGCACTTGCCTGTTTTACCGGGTCCGCCACGCCGATCACCGCTGCCACCTGGCCGTCAATCGCTGCATAGAGAGCGGTGCGGCCGCGGTTGGCCATCAATTGCTCACTGTCGCGCAGCGCTCCCGGATCCAGCCCCTCCCGCTCCATTAGCCGGTCTGCGCCAACCATCACATCGTGCCCGTTTACCCGGGCCTTCACACCAAACCCGGTGATCGAGGTGAATTCCGTCCCCGCGTGGCGCGGCAACTCTTCGGATCGGGCGGCACGAACCAGGGCTTCGCCAATCGGATGCTCGGATTGTTCCTCGACCGCGGCAACCAGAGCCAGAATATCGGCTCGTGTAAAACCATTAGCCAGTTCAAGATCCGTCAGTTCCGGCCGGCCTTCGGTCACCGTGCCGGTCTTGTCGAAAGCGACAACATCGACATTGGCCAGCAATTGAAGCGCATCGCCCTTGCGGAACAGAACGCCCATTTCTGCGGCCCGGCCGGTGCCGACCATGATCGAGGTTGGCGTCGCCAGACCCATCGCGCAGGGGCAGGCAATGATCAACACCGATACGCCCGCAACCAGCGCCAGCGACATTGCCGGGCTGGGACCGAATATCAGCCAGACAAGGACGGTCAGCAGTGCCGCTGCCATTACCGCCGGCACGAACCACAGCGTAATCTTGTCCACCATTCCCTGGATCGGAAGCTTGGCTCCCTGCGCCTGTTCCACCATGCGGATAATCTGCGACAGCGTCGTGTCGCCACCCACACGCGTTGCCTTCAGCCGGAAACTCCCGGCCCCATTAACGGTACCGCCGGTCACCGCATCACCCGCAGCCTTGGCCACCGGCACCGGTTCACCGGTGATCATGCTTTCATCGATATAGCTTGTGCCTTCGGTGACCTCGCCGTCGACGGCAATCCGGTCTCCCGGCCGCACCACCAGGATTTCGCCGGCGCGGATCTCCTCGATCGGAACATCCCTGATTTCACCGTCGCGAACGACCCGCGCCGTGCGGGCCTGCAGCCCCAGCAGTTTTTCAATCGCCGCGCCTGTGCGGCCCTTGGCACGCGCTTCAAGATACCGGCCCAAAAGGATCAAAACCACGATCACCGCCGCCGCTTCGAAATAGACAGCCCGAACTTCCGCAGGGATCAACGCCGGCAGGAAGGTCGCGATCACCGAATAGAGATAGGCCGCCGAAGTGCCCACAGCCACCAGGCTGTTCATGTCCGGCGCGCCACGCAGCAGCGCCGGGAAGCCTTTCGTGTAAAAGCCGCGTCCCGGCCCGACCAGCACCAGCGTGGTCAGCACGAATTGCAGGATCCAGCTGGTCTGATGGCCGATGCTCCGGCCAATCAGTTCGTGCATGCCCGGAATGACGTGGCTGCCCATCTCGAGCACGAAAACCGGCAACGCCAGCGCCGCGGCAAATGCCATCCTGCGCGCCAGGGCACTGGCCTCGACCTGTTTTCGCGCCGACCGGCCGGTCACCGCCTCGCCCTCGACCCGTTCGGCCGGATACCCGGCGGCAGTGGCGGCGGCGATCAGGTCCGAAACCGCGACCGCCCCTTCCAGATAGGTCACGGTTGCGGTTTCCGCCGCCAGGTTGACGTTGACATCGAGTACACCGACTAATGCGGCAATCGCCTTGTCAACGCGCCCGACACAGGATGCGCAGGACATCGAGGCGATGCTCAGCGTCACCTTTTGTGTCCGCGCCGGATATCCGGCGGTCTTGAGCGTCTCGGCGACATCAGACAGGTTACCCTGATCGCTGAGGTCAAACTGCGCCGTTTCGCTCGCCAGATTGACCGAAGCACCGGTCACCCCCGGCACGGCTTTCAATGCCTTGTCCACGCGGCCCACGCACGAAGCGCAGGACATGCCTTCAATCGACAGTCTGAAATGGTGCAAGTCGGACATGGAAAACTCCGGTTTCGAGAACCCGCTTCACATAGGGCTTCCATCAGCTGGAAGGTCAAGAATTTGCGAAAAAAATATCGTCACGCGGCAAAAGAGCTTGACCTTCCGACCGCTGGACAGTTCACCGTCAGCTTAACCAGAAAGGAATTATCCGATGACCAGATTCAATGTACCGGACATGAGCTGTGAACATTGCACTTCAGCGATCGAAAAGGCGATCAAGGCCGCTGATCCCGACGCAATGGTCGAATGCGACCTTACGGCCCTGTCTGTCGGGGTCGACAGCAAGCTTGCCGATGAGGCGCTGATCGCGGCGATCAACGAAGCCGGCTACGCCGTGCGCGGTACAACGACTGCGTAATCGCCACTGATAAGGCCATAAAAGTCCAGGCGACAGCAATACTCGACCCATCGGGGCTCGCCGCAAGTCCGGACCTCATTGCAGGGCCCCGACGCTGTGGCCGTCTGCAAGCCAATGCCGCCCGACCAAAGCAGGCGACATCGGCTTGTTTTGTCCGGGATCAGAGGCTGTCGACAACAACCCCCAGAACCGCCATGCAATCGCCGGCCTTTACCAGCCCAGGGAAATGCCGTGACACCAATATGCCCGAGCGCTTGGCGCGGTAATCAATTGGCGGGCGGCCGGTACGATCAGGCAGCCAGACGCGGGCGACAACCTCGCCCTTCTCCACCACATCGCCCAGATCCCTTGTCGGCTCGATCAGGCCGTCGTCTTCACTGAACACATAGCAGTCGTCATCGGGCATATCGAGCATCACCGATGGTCTGGTGTCGAGTTCACCGTTCATGATTCCGGCATGTTTGAGCACGTTGCGTACGCCCTTTTTGGCGATAGCAATCGACCGGGCCGATGCGGTGCCCCCGCCGCCAAGTTCGGTGGTGACCAGGATCTTGCCCTGGTCCTCCACCGCCGTGTCGTACATGCCGACATTGTCGATCTCCAGCAGCATCATGGTGTAGGGCGCATTGAAGGCCTCGACGGCGGCGACGCAGGCCGCCTGCTGGTCGGCATTTTCGAGCACATGGGCACAGGCGAACGGCACGAAATCCAGTGTCTTGCCACCGGAATGAAAATCGACCACGACATTCGCCTCAGGCAACAGCACGCTGTTGAAGAAATGAGCGATCTTTTCGGTGACCGTTCCATCCGGCTTGCCCGGGAACGACCGGTTCATGTTGCCCTTGTCGATTGGCGAGGTTCGCGAACCGGCACGGAATGCCGGATAATTGAAAGCCGGCACGATGATCACCCGCCCGGTGATGTCGGAGGCTTTCAACGTCGTCGCCAGATCCATCAGCGCCACCGGGCCTTCATATTCATCGCCATGATTGGCCCCAGTCAGTAGCGCGCTCGGTCCCTCCCCGTTCTTGATGACGGTAAGCGGGATCATCACCGACCCCCAGGCAGAATCATCGCGGCTGTACGGCAGGCGGAGGAAGCCGTGGTGCTCGCCATCTTCGGTCAGCGGGATCGTCGGAACTATCGGATTGACAGGCATGGCGGCTCAATCCTTCACATAAAGACGGCGTGGCACATCAGCCAGGCACTCGGGTCCATTGGCGCCAATGACGATGCTCTCGGTGATCTCGAAACCCCAATCATCCATCCACAGACCGGTCATGAAGTGAAATGTCATGTTCTCTTCAAGCACGGTCTTGTCGCCGGGCCTGAGCGACATGGTGCGTTCGCCCCAGTCCGGCGGATACGACAGACCGATCGGATAGCCGGTGCGGTTGTCTTTGCTGATTCCGTGCTTCTTGAGCACACCGAAAAAGGCAATGGCGATGTCCTCACACAGGTTGCCCGCCTTCGCTGCCTCCAGCCCTGCTTCCATGCCTTCCAGCACGGCCTTCTCGGCATCGATGAAGGTCTGGGTCGGCTTGCCCAGAAACACGGTGCGCGACAACGGGCAATGATAACGCTTGTAGACGCCGGCAATTTCGAAGAACGTGCCCTCGCCGCTTTTCATCGGCTTGTCGTCCCAGGTCAGGTGCGGCGCCGAGGCGTCCGCGCCCGATGGCAGCAACGGCACGATCGCAGGGTAATCACCGCCAAATCCCAGTGTCTCGTCATAGCGCAGGCCTGCTTCATAGATGTCGGCCACCAGGTCGCACTTGCGGTAACCCGGCTCGCATTTCTCAAAAATAGTCTGATGCATCCGCTCGACCAGCCGGGCAGCCTTGCGCATATAGTCAAGCTCCTGGCTCGACTTGACGGCGCGCTGCCAGTTCACCAGCGCGGTGGTGTCAGAAAATTTCGCATTGGGCAGATGTTTCTGCAGCGAGGCGAATGCCGCCGCCGAGAACCAGTAATTGTCCATCTCGACGCCGATGCGCATCGCCGACCAGCCGCGTTCATCAATTCGCGTGGACAGATAATCCATCGGATGGCGCTCGGTCGATTGCACATAATTGTCCGCGTAGCCAATGATGTCGGCGTCAGTGAGATACGACGTGCGCCGGGCGCCATTCGCGTCCTGACCACGCCCGAACCAGACCGGATCTCCATCCGGCCCCACCAGCACGCATTGATGCACATAAAATGACCAGCCATCATAGCCGGTCAACCAGGCCATGTTGGAAGGGTCGGAGACAATAATGAGATCAACACCGGCGGCCGCCATGGCCTTGCGCGTCTTGGCGACGCGGCGCTGATACTCATCCCGGCTGAAACTTAGAACTGGCGCGGACATTTGGACGGCTTCCTTTTTGCTGGTGTTGACTAATTGGTGAAATCGGTGCCGGCATGCGATGCCAGCGCGCGTTTTCGGGCGAAGGTGGCTATTGCGGTGTCCTGCACTCCGGTGCCGGTCAGATCGGCGATGGTAATGGCGTCATCGGACGGGCGACCGCTGGCCGTTCCCGCGACAATGGCGCCAAGTTCGGCAAAGTCTGCGTCAGCCTTGACGACACCCGCGGCAATTGCCGTGCGCAATTCGCCAAGGCTTCGGGTCTGTGAAAGCCGGTCGGGCACATACAGCGCGGCCCGCGCAAAACAACCGGGATCGAGCTCGTTCTTGTGGTGCTGGTCCGAGCCTATGGCCGTGATGTGCTGGCCCGGCCGCAACCACTCGGCCATGAGCACCGGTTCGGTCGCCGGCGTGGTGGTAACCACAATATTTGCCGCCGCAACGGCCACCGCAGCATCGCTGGCGGCAGTCACCTCAATTCCGAGTTCAGCACTCATTTGCCGGGCCGCAGCGGCGGCCTTCGCCGGATCGCGCGCCCAGATTGTTGCCGACGTGATCGGCCGGACCAGGCAGAGCGCCTTGAGCTGCAACTTGCCCTGGCTGCCCGCCCCCAGAATGCAGGCGCGCGATGCATCCTGCCGCGCCAGATGTCGGGCTGCAACCGCGCCGGCGGCGGCCGTGCGCACATCAGTCAGATAGCCATTATCGAGCAGCAGCGCCTCAAGCATCCCGGTATTGGCCGCAAATAGCACCATCAGCCCCGACGTACTCGGCAGGCCGATCTTCGGATTGTCGAAAAATCCCGGTGAAACCTTGATGGCAAAGCTGTCGATCCCCGGCACGAAAGCGGTCTTGACATCGACCTCGCCATTGAACGGCGCAATCGCCATCGACAGGATCGGCGGCATCACCACATCGCCCCCGGCGAGCGCCGAGAACGCCTGCTCGATACACTTGATCGCCGCAAGATCAAGCTGCACGGCCTGACGCAGATCGGCTTCGGTCAGGATCTTGATGCTGGCCATGTCACGCGTCCTCCCGGGTCACATCAACATCCTCACCGGAGATGATGCGATGATGCTGCTTCATGTCGATATTGCCGCCGCTCAGGATCGCCGCCACCGGACCGGCGCTCTTGATCTTGCCGGCGAGCATCGCCGCCACACCCACAGAGCCGGAGCCCTCAACAATCTGGCGCTCCTGCCAGTAGATGTGCCGGATGGCGGCAGCAATTTCGGTTTCACTGACCAGAACCACATCGTCGACCAGATCCCGGGTCATCGCGAAAGTCAGCTGGTTGTCGAGCCCTATGCCGCCGCCGAGCGAATCGGCGAGCGTCGCGAGTTCCTTAACCTGGATCGGCTTGCCGGCCTCAAGACAGGCATGCATTGCCGCTCCGCGCTCCATTGAGACGCCGATAATCCTGACCTCGGGACGCTTCGCCTTGATCGCCGCAGCGACACCTGAAATCAGCCCGCCACCGGACAGCGGCACGAGCAAGGTTGTGACGTCGCCAATCTGCTCTAGTAGTTCCAGCCCGAGCGTCCCCTGCCCGGCAATGATGGCGCGGTGATCGAAGGGCGGCAGCATCGTCATGCCGTCTTCCTCAATCAGCCGGTCGACCTCCAACTGCGCCTCATCTTGCGAATTGCCGATAATGCGCACCTCGGCGCCCTGGGCCTTGATGCCGTCGATTTTCGCCTGCGGCACCAGTTTTGACATGCAGACGATGCACCTGACCCCAGCCTTTCTGGCTGCATGGGCGAGACCGCGGCCATGATTGCCGGTCGATACTGCAACCACCCCGCGACGCTTCTCTTCGTACGAGAGCCCGGCAATGGCATTCGACGCGCCACGCAGCTTGAAACTGCCGGTAATCTGCTGGTGTTCGAGTTTCAAAGACACCGGAACACCAAGCAATTCCTCAAGCGAAGGAGAAGCGTTGAGCAGCGTCGGGCGAATGGTCCCGGCAATCGCCAGCCGCGCCTGTTCGATCTCGTCAAGGGTTACAAAAGCCTGATTATTCATGCCGCTTCACCGAACGCATCGGCAGGCAGCGCCTGTTGAAACAGCCTGCCATATTGAGCCGGCTGATGATCGTCAAATCCGCCAAGCCGCGCCATCACCCAGGCGCTGGCCTGGTTGGAGGTGATCACCGGCTTGCCGATGCGCAGTTCGATCTCGGCAATCACGCTGACGACCGGCAAGCCGGTGCAGGAGATAAACAGCGCCTGTGCATCTGCCGTGTCGGCAGCAACGGCGGCGTTGATGATGGTGTCGCCACTGACCCTCGCCATGTCGCGGTCATCTTCAAGGCCAAGACATTCAAAGCGGGTGATATCCAGCCCATGACCGGCGAAATACGCAGCCATCGGTTCACTGGTGGCCACCGTGTAGGGCGTCAGCACCGCTAGCCGCTTAATCCCGAATGTTGAAAGCGCAATCCGCGCAGCTCCTGTCGGGGTGACCACGGGAACTGGCCCAGTGGCTTTCTCGATCGCAGCGCGTATTTCAGCATCACCGATGGCAACCGATGCTGCCGTGCAACTGTAGCAGATCGCCTTTAGCGGCTGCAGCGGTTGCAACAAGCCGGCAGCCTCGGTCAGCCGTGGCCCCATCTTGCGAAGATTTTCAGGCGTCGTCGGATTTTCATAAGCGATGCGGGCAACGTGGATAGCGACATTGTCCTGCGGCAATTGCCTGTACAGATCGCGCTCGCTGGTCATGTCGGTGGCGAGCGCAATAAGCCCGAAGCGCACAGTCGCATCGGGCGCGTCGAACTGGATACGTTGAGCGGAAAGCATGACTGAAGGTGTATTCATAGGGCGGTTTCCTGCTCGACCAGGGGAGACGCGCTGCGCTCCCGAATGTTGGTTTGTGTTAGACGACCATCACCGGACATTTTGCGAGGCTGGTCACCTTGTGTGACACGCTGCCCAGCAAAAAGCCCTGCATGTCGCCAAGCCCGCGGCTACCGACAATGATCAGGTCAGCCTTGTGCTCCTCGCCAAACTTGACGATGGTTCGCGCCGGCTGGCCCGATTTGACAAATGCCCGGATCTTCGTGGCACCGGCTTCCGCGGCCAACCGCTTGGCTTCCTCGGCAACCTCCTTGGCGTGGCCGCGCATGGCGTCGTCCATGTTTTCAGGATCATCCGGCCGCACCATCGACATCGAGGCTTCCAGCATCGAATGATGGCGAAACACCGTCAGAATCAACAGCTCGCTATTGCAGGTTTTCTGCAACAACGCGGCATGCTGCAACGCCTTCCGCGATCCCTCCGAGCCGTCGATGGCAACCAGAATTGTTTCATACATGGCGCTCATCCCTCAATGAAATGCCAGGTCGCGCAGGAACAGCGCAATCTGCGGGAAAAAGATCAGGGCGACCGAGACGCACAGCAAGATCACCGTGAACGGGAAGATGCCGCGGATGACCTCGATATAGGGTCGCTTGAAGATGGCGATCGCTGTAAAGATATCGCAGCCGAACGGTGGCGTTGCCGAGCCGATCGCCACTTGCAGCGTGATGATCGTGCCCACCAGCACCGGATCAAGGCCGACGGCGTTGACCACCGGGGCGAAGATCGGCACCAGGATCAGGATCACCACGATCGGATCAACGAACATGCAGCCAATGAAGAAGGCGACCGATATTACCCCGAGAACTCCCTTTGGCCCCATGTCGGCAACCCCGACCGCGGCCAGGATTTCCTGCGGCACCTGCGCAAACGAGATCACCCAGGAGAACGCCGCCCCCGCGCCGACAAGGATGAAGACCACAGCCGTGATCAGCCCGGTCGACTTGGCGATGCGGTAGATGTCCGGCATCGTCAGCGATCGAAACACGATGAACTCGAGAATGATTGCATAAAGCACGCAGGCCGCGGCCGCTTCTGTCGGGCTGAAGATGCCGCCATAAATACCGCCGACAATGATGACGGGGAAACCGAGCGGCCAGATCGCCTTTCGAACAGCCTGGCCCCGTTCCGACCAGCTTGCCTTGGGCTCGGTCGGCACGCCATTGATCTTCGCATAGATCATGCTGTAGGCGGAAAAAAGCACCATCAGCAGTAGGCCCGGCCCGATGCCGGCAATGAACAGCTCGGAAATCGACGTGCTGGAAATTACGCCATAAATGATCATGCCGATCGACGGCGGGATCAGGAAGGCAATATCAGAGGCGTTGATGATCAGCGCCAGCACGAAGGAATCCTTGTAGCCGGCCTTGAGCATCCGCGGACGCAGCGGCGAACCCACCGCCACAACTGTGGCCTGGGTCGAGCCAGACACGGCACCAAACAGAGTGCAGGCAACAGCTGTACTGACGGCCAGGCCGCCTTTGATGTGGCCGACAAACTTCATCACCATATCAATCAGCCGGTTGGCCGATTGGCCCCGGGTCATGATGTCGGCCGCGAGAATGAACATCGGAACCGCGATCAGCGAGGCAGGTCGAATACCGGCCATGATCTGCTGGACCATGAAGTCCATCTTGGAAATGTCGCCGAACATGAACAGAAAGCCGACAAAGGTGGCGACAAGCAGCGGGATCATCATTGGAAAGCCGAGCAGCAGCAAGCCGATCATGATCAGGAAAATAGTCGTGGCCATGCGTATCTCCCCTAGATCTCGATCTCGTCGTTGTCATAGCCTTCGAGCACTCGGGTCGAGAGGTAGATATCCGGCTCGACGAGGTTCTTGATGGCTGTCAACGCGTATTGTAGACCGGTCATGAAAAACCCGACCGGCACCCAGAGGAAGATCCAGTAGACCGGGACCTGTAACGCGGGCAGCACCCGCCCGGACGTCGCCACCTTGAGAATATAGCCGACCGAAAAATAACACAGCGCCAGCATCACCACCGCGGTGGTCGAGGCGATGACCACCATGAAGCCCTTGCGCGCCTTTGACGGCAGGGCATCGTAGATCGCCGACATGCGGATGTGCCGTCCCTGGCGCGCCGCATAGCTGATCCCCGCGAACGTGATCAGAATGATCAGGATCCGGTTGACCTCCTCGGTAAAGAACAGGCTGTACTGAAACACGAACCGTCCCACCACATTGGCAATGGTGTTGAACGCCATCATCAGCACGCCGGCGGCGAGCAAAACTGATTCTACCCGGCTGATCGTCGAATCCATGGTCCCGAGAAAGCCGGGAAGTGACGATGCATGGGGATTGCTTCTATCGATCTCGTCCAAGGCAAGCTCCCGGCTGTCGGCTGTTTGTTCGATTGTTTCCGGGGGCCAGATCGCACCGGCCCCCGGGTTATCGAATCCGCAAGGATCAGTTCTTGGTTGCTTCCAGATCGGCCTTCAGCTGATCGAGAATCGCCTTGCCGCTGTCACCGGTCATCTCGATGAACTTGGCTTCAACGACCGAGGCGGCCTCCTTGAAGCAGGCGCGTTCTTCCTCGGAAAGCACCGTAATCGTCATTTCCGGCTTGGCTTCCTTGATCTTCTTGAGCTCGGACTCGGCCAGCCCCTTCTGGTAATCGACGATATAATCATAGGCGCTGACGGCCGCGTCCTCGACCACCTTCTTGTCGGCGTCGCTCAGCCCGCTGTAGAAATCCGAGTTGGCCATCACCGCAGTCGTGAAATTGTTGTGGCCCGTATAGGTGATGTGGTCGGTCACTTCGTAAATCTTGGTCGAGAACAGATAGAATGTCGGGTTTTCCTGTCCCTGAATGATGTTGGTCTGCAGCCCGCCATAGACTTCACCCCAAGGCAACGGAGTCGGAGTCGCACCGAAAGCCTTGTAGGATTCGACCAGCAGCGGATTGGTCATGACCCGGAACTTGACTTCATTGAGGTCGGCGCAGCTCCTGACCGGCTCTTTCGTGGTCATCGCCACTTCGCCTTCCGGGAACATCACCAGAAGCTCGAGACCCTTCTCTTCATATAGGCTCTCGAAGTCTTCGTTGATGGCCTTGCTCTGCTTGTAGAAACGCGCCAGATGCGCCTGGTCGGTGGGCAGCAGGTAGGGCACGAAGAAGACCTGCGCCTCGGGGATCAGCGCGCCGGTAAAGCCAGGCGACTGGTCAACGAATTGCAAGATTCCGGCCTGTGCCTGCTCCATGATGTCAGCAGATTCGCCCAGGGTACCGTAGGGAAACAGCTCGACCGTGTGATCGGAATTGGCTTCAATCGCTTCCTTGAACTTGGTGGCGTAGACACCCTGGACCTCGGTCAGCGATTCCTCGAAAGCATATTTCCAGGTGTCAGCCTGCGCAGCGACGGTCCCGGCGGCCATAACGGCCGCGATCGCGACGCTGGCCATGCAAGTACGGATTGTCGACTTCATGTTCATATTCCTCTCTTGGTGAATTCTCGAATTACAGCTTCCGGCCTGAAGGTCGGTGAAAGTGAAGCAGATCAATTCAGGACATCCCTTCACCTCGGGTCACCAAAATCAGACTATGCAATATGGCAATGAGGTGAGCTTCACTTCGTTCCCGTGTTTTTATTATTGTTATGATTTGCAACCGTCCAACAAGGACAATTAAGAGTCAATCCGATTATTAAATCATGACAATATTTTGAGATCAAGCGCACCTGTCCTACCGGCATCGGCGATGGCGGTTTGAAAGCAGCAAAATCAGCAAGAAGAAAACTTACAAAGTCAGCAGCGGCGGCTCGGGATTGCTGCGCGCAAGACGCGATATTACAGTCAGGCCGCGTTCGAGCGCTTCCGTGGTCTCCGCGCCAAGACAAATCCGAACGCCGGGTTTATGCACGTTGTCGGACAGTTTGAACGAGGCCCCGGGCGCGAGCGCCACGCTGTTGAGTCGGGCGTGCGCTACAAAGCCGTCCTCGGTCCAGCCGCCAGGCATCGGCAGCCAGAAGTGCATTCCGTTGGGACTGGAGTTGAATGGGACATTGCCCAGGATCGCCGCGCCGCGTTTGTTGCGTTCGCCCAGCGCCTCCATTTGCCATTTCAACAGATCCTCGGCGGTGCCGTCGGCAATCCACCGGCTGGCAAGTTCGGCCATCAGCGGCGTCACCATCCAGTTGGTCACCAATTGCCGGTTGGCGGCCGCCGACTGGTAGGTTTCGGGCATTGTCAGAAACCCGAATCTCAGCCCCGGCATGATGCACTTCGTCAGACTGGTGAAATAGAAGGTGCGCTCAGGCGCCATCGCCGCAATCGGCTCAGGCCGGTTCGGTTGCAGCGGTCCCCAGGCATCATTCTCAATGATCAGCACATCATGGCGTCGTGCCACGGAGACCAGTTCCTCGCGGCGTTCAAGCGGCATCGTCAACGCGCACGGGTTCAATCCCGTCGGCATCAGGTAGATTGCCTTGACCGTGGATTTCTCGCACGCCTTGGCAAATGCCGCCGGCACAACCCCGTATGCATCAATCTCCAGCCCCTGGATCCGCAGCCCGAGGTAACGCGATAGCGGCCTCAGTGTGTGGTGCCCCAGCTCCTCGGTCACCACCAGATCCCCGGGATTGGCAACCGTCATCAGTGCAACGGTCATCGCCGCGGTGTTGCCATTGGTCAAAAGCAACCCCTGCGACGGCTGGTCCAGCCCGCACAGCTTCAACCATTTCAGCGCCGGCTTGGTGTAGTTTCGCAAGGCGCCGGAAGTCCGGAACGAGGAGATCGCCGAGGCCGGCAGGTCCGAGCCTAGCTTGGTCAATGCACGCCGCATGGTTTCCAGATGCATCGGCTCGAACACCGGCTTCAGCATCGAAAAATCGATCAGTTCACCATAGCGCCCTTCCGACAGAAACGGTGTCTGCGCGTCGCTGCGGCCGGACTTGACGAAGGTACCGCGACCCACTTCCCCGGCAATCACGCCGCGACGGATCAATTCGTCATAAGCCCTGCTTACGGTCTGCACGCTGAGCCCCAGATCATAGGCAAGATTGCGGTGCGTCGGCAGCCGATCACCATCGCGCAATTCGCCCGCATTGACAGCACGGATCAACGTTTCCGCCAGTGATCTGTAGACGGGGCGTCGCAGGTCACTCGGGTTGGGGGGCCATATTGTCATGATTTAGTGATGCCGGTAATCGGGACAATTGACAAGCCCTTAATGCTGCCTCACAACACCTATTATGAGCCCAATCAAACTAGATGAGCGCGACATCAAGATCCTTGCCACGCTGTCGCGGGAAGGCCGATTGTCAAAATCCGAACTGGCCAAACGGGTCAATCTCAGCGCCACACCCTGCTGGGAACGGCTCCGCAGGTTGGAAAAGGCCGGCATCATATCGGGCTATCATGCAGAAATCGAATTGCGGCAGATCGCACCGCATGTATCGGTGTTCGTCATGGCCGAGCTGGAAAATCATCGAGCTTCAACATTTCAGGCCTTCGAGAGAGCCATCGACAGCTATCCGGAAATCACTGCCTGCTGGGCGCTCGGCGGTGGCTTTGATTATCTGCTTCAAGTCGTCACCCGCGACATCGACAGCTATCAGCGGCTGATTGACGACCTCTTGCAACGCCGCGCGGGGCTTGCCCGGTACTTTACCTACATCGTTACCAAACCGGTGAAACAGGCGGCGTTGCCGCCGCTTGATGTGCTGCTGGCCGCCCCCCCGAAGAGGAAATAACCTCCCACACGGCGAAAATCAGACGAACTCTCGGGCAATAGCCACCGCTTAAGAAAGAACCTCTGCCGGTTCACCGCTACGCTCAAGCCCTGTCGATGAACCCGAGGGCGCCGCCGTGTCAGCTGATCCATCCTATTTCAAAACCACTTCCTGGAACCTGCGGGATCCCGCCTTGCTGCGCGGATTTTCCTATATCGGCGGCCGCTGGTCGGCTGGTGCCAAAGCGCGCACATTTGCCGTCACCAATCCGGCCGACGCCAGCCATCTCGGCGATGTAGCAAGCCTTTCGTCCGCCGACAGCGCAACAGCCATCGATGCCGCACAGAACGCCTTTGGCGCCTGGTCTGGCCTGTTGCCGCAGCAACGCTCCAGTCTGCTGCGCCGCTGGTATGAATTGATGATTGAGCACAAGGAAGACCTCGCGCAGATCATGACGCTCGAACAGGGCAAGCCGATCTCCGAAGCCCGTGGTGAAATCGACTACGGCGCATCCTTTGCCGAATTCTATGCCGAGGAAGCCAAGCGGCCCAACATCGAAAGCGTCACCTCGCATCTGCCCGATGCCGAGGTCGAGGTCTGGCGCGAGCCGGTGGGTGTCGCAGCGCTGATCACACCGTGGAACTTCCCGTCCGCAATGCTGACACGGAAGGCAGGCGCAGCGCTTGCCGCCGGCTGCACCATTGTCGCCCACCCTTCCGCACAAACGCCCTATTCGGCGCTGGCGCTGGCCGAACTTGCCGAGCGCGCGGGTTTTCCCGCCGGGGTCTTCAATGTCGTCACCGGCGATGCCGCCACCGTCGTTGAGCCGTGGATGAAGGACAAGCGAGTCCGCGCTGTCTCGTTCACCGGGTCGACCGAAATCGGTAAGCTGCTCTACCGCCAGGGCGCAGACACCGTAAAGCGGCTGGTGCTCGAACTCGGCGGCCACGCCCCTTTCATCGCCTTCGCCGACGCCGATCTCGACCAGATCGTCGGAGAAGCCATCAAGGCGAAATTCGCCACGTCAGGACAAGATTGCCTGGGCGCCAACCGTTTCTTTATCGAGCGGTCAATCTATGACGTATTCTGCGCCCGGTTTACCGCCGCCGCCAAGGCGTTGACGGTGGGCAACGGCCTCGACGATCCCGATCTGGGCCCGTTGATGAATGAAAGCGCAATTGCCAAGCAGCAAGAACATGTGGCGAACGCCATCGCGCGGGGCGCGAAACTTCTCACCGGCGGCAAATGTCACCAGGCTGGCCCCTTGTTTTTCGAGCCGACCGTGCTTGCCGATGTTTCCACCGAGGCGCTCATCATGAATGAGGAAACCTTCGGGCCGGTTGCCGCCATTGCGCCCTTCGACAGCGAGGAGGAGGTCATCGCCCGCGCCAATGATACCGAGTACGGGCTCGTCGCCTATCTCCACACTCAGGATCCGCGCCGGATATACCGGGCCAGTCGGTCGCTGCAGTTTGGCATGGTCGCGATTAACCGCACCAAGGTCACAGGCGCGCCGATTCCCTTTGGCGGCATGAAACAATCAGGGCTCGGGCGAGAAGGCTCGCGGCTCGGCATGGAAGCATTTACCGACGTCAAATATGTCTGCCGCGATTGGGCATGACGCAAATTCGAAAGGAAACGACAATGTTGCGCAACGACCAGCTTGACCAGTGGGATCACGACCATTTCTTCCACCCATCGACCCATCTGGGGCAATTCGCCCGAGGTGAATTGAAAAACCGCATCGTCACCGGTGGTGAAGGGGTCTACATCACCGACCGCGACGGCAACCGCCTGCTCGATGCCTTCGCCGGCCTCTACTGCGTCAACATCGGCTATGGCCGCCAGGAAGTTGCGGACGCGATTGCCGCTCAGGCCAAGGAGCTGGCCTATTACCACTCGTATGTCGGTCACGGCACCGAAGCATCGGTGACGCTTGCCAAGATGGTCATTGACCGTGCGCCCGAAAACATGAGCCGGGTCTATTTCGGCCTTTCCGGGTCGGATGCCAACGAGACCAACATCAAGCTGATCTGGTACTACAACAATATTCTCGGCCGGCCGCAGAAGAAGAAGATCATTTCGCGCTGGCGCGGCTATCACGGCTCGGGCCTGATGACCGGCTCGCTGACCGGGCTTGAGCTGTTTCACAAGAAATTCGATCTGCCGCTGTCGCAGGTGCTCCACACAGAAGCGCCGTATTATTACCGCCGCGAAGACCTTTCGATGTCGGAAGCCGATTTTGTCGCCCATTGCGCCAGTGAACTCGAAGCCATGATCGAACGTGAAGGCGCCGACACCATTGCCGCCTTCATCGGCGAACCGGTGCTTGGTACCGGCGGTATCGTACCGCCACCCGCAGGTTACTGGGCAGCGATTCAGGCTGTCTTGAAGAAGCACGACATCCTTCTGGTCGCTGACGAGGTGGTGACTGCATTCGGACGTCTGGGGTCAATGATGGGATCGACCCATTACGGCATGGAGCCGGACATCATCACCATCGCCAAGGGTCTCACCTCGGCCTATGCACCGATGTCGGGTTCGATCATTTCCGAAAAGGTCTGGAAAGTGCTAGAACAAGGCACAGACGAATTTGGTGCTATTGGCCATGGATGGACTTATTCCGCCCACCCGATCGGTGCTGCAGCCGGCGTTGCCAACCTCAAGCTGATTGACAAGCTCGGCCTCGTCGCCAACGCCAATGATATCGGCGCCTACTTCAACAAGGGCATGGCTGATGCCATCGGCAGCCACAAGAATGTCGGCGACATCCGCGGCGAAGGCATGCTGTGCGCCGTCGAACTTGTCGAGGAAAAGGACAACCGCGTTTTCTACGATCCGGCAAAGAAAATCGGACCGTCGATCGCCGCTGCCCTGCTGAAGCGCGGCATCATTGGGCGGGCCATGCCACAGGGCGACATCATTGGCTTCGCCCCGCCGCTCTGCCTCACCCGCGAAGAAGCCGACACGGTGATCGCCGCGTCTGCCGACGCCATCAAGGAAGTCTGCGGCTGAACCTGAGTTGATCTCAACCAGTGCAAAGAACCCAAGGACCAGCCCCCCGGTGCTGGTCCTTTTATATGCGCGGGGCTCAGCACCACGCCTGTATCTCGAAAGAAATTATGTTCCGCAGACGAATTGTCCGAATTGCTGTTTGTCTATAGAAGGGCCCGATGGAACAGCGTCAGCTAGGAAAATCGGGCCCCAGGGTTTCGGCAATAGGGCTCGGATGCTGGAATTTTGCGGGGCCTTACGGGCCCACCACCGAGCAGGAAAGCCATGAGACCCTGGCATGTGCGAAGGATCTCGGGATAAACCTGATCGACACCTCAAACGTCTATGGCATGGGCGTCTCCGAGACGGTGATCGGCAATTATCTCCGCAAGAACCCGGGATACTTCAGGGTTGCCACCAAAGCCGGCATTTGCCGCGATCCGTCCACCGGCGCCCGACACTTCGACAACTCGGCTGATCACTTGCGAAGCGAGCTTGAAAGCTCTCTGAAGAGGCTCAGCGTCGATCATGTAGATCTCTTCTATATCCACCGCCGCGAGGCAGACCGCCCGATCGAGGAAGTCGTTGAAACGCTTCTGCAATTCAAGCAGGAAGGCAAGATTGGCGGCTTCGGCTTTTCGGAAATATCTCCCGCCTCGCTCAAACTGGCCAATGCTGTGGCTCCGGTAACGGCAGTGCAAAGCGAATATTCGCTGTGGAGCCGTCAGCCGGAACTTGGAATGGTTCAGGCTTGCAACGACCTCGGCGTTGCCTTCGTAGCCTTTTGCCCGCTCGGACGCGGCATCTTTGCCGCCCAGGCTCCAGATCGGGCGAATTTCGGTGAAGCCGATTTCCGAATAGCCAATCCGAGGTTCCTCGAACCCAATCTGACCCGCAACATCAACGCGGTGGCTCCGTTCAAGGACTATGCCCGCAATCTCGGGACCACACCGATAGCCCTGGCAATCGCCTGGCTTCTCTCGCGCGGTCAGCATGTGGTCCCAATTCCGGGCACACGTTCTGCCACTCATCTGCAAGACTGCGCAAAAGGCACCGATCTCAAACTCGATCACGCACAATTGGCGGAAATAGAGCGGATCCTGCCCGCAGGTTTTGCCCATGGCGACCGTTATTCACGCGATCAGTCGAATGGCGTTGAAGGCTACTGCTGAAAAGCGAGGCCAGACAAATCAGGGGAGAGCAACCTTAGAAGGGCATCAGATCGTCGCCGCCTTCCGAGACCGTCTTTACGGTCCTGACAGCTGACAGGCATGACCGGTACCGCGCAGCCGCCGCTGAGGCCCACCCGCTGACGAAAGCGGCACCGCCAAAAGCAGTCAGCGTTTTCCCACTGATGCCGATTTTTTGCGGACATCGCAGGGAGCCACAGGAGGGCTGGCCCACGTTTCCGCTCAACCGTCGGCTCGCACCAGCCCTCGCAAGATCAGCATCTTCTGGATGTCGCTGGTGCCCTCGTATATCTGACAAACCCTGACATCCCGATAGATTCGCTCCACCGGAAAATCGGCCGTATAGCCATAACCGCCAAAAGTTTGCAGCGCTGCCGAAACGATTTCCTCAGCTGCCTCTGAAGCAAACAGCTTTGCCATCGCCGCTTCGGTCAGGCAGGGCAAGCCCGCGTCCTTCATTGAGGCCGCATGCAACACCAGTTGCCGCGCCGCTTCCAGGCGGGTGCGTGCATCGGCAAGCCGAAAGCCGACCGCCTGATGCTCAATCAACGGCTTGCCAAACGACGTGCGCTCCTTGGCATAGGCGAGCGCAGCGTCAAAAGCCGCAGTGGCCATTCCAACCGACTGCGCGGCAATACCGATCCGCCCTGTCTCAAGGCTCGAAAGGGCAATCCTGTAGCCCTCACCCTCAGCCCCGATGCGCATCGCTTCCGGCACAATCAGATTCTCGAAACGCAACGCGCAGGTGTCCGAAGCCGCCTGCCCCAGCTTTTCTTCTACCTTGGATACACTGTAGCCCGGCGCATCGGTTGGCGTCAGGAACGCTGTGATTCCTGCTTTGCCCTCGGTTCCCTGCATCCGCGCGAACAGGATTACCCAACCCGCGATCTGGCCCGAGGTGATGAACACCTTGTCTCCGTCAATTATATAGTCGGCCCCTTCTCGGCGGGCCCGGGTGCGAATGGCCGAGGCATCCGATCCGGCATGCGCCTCTGTCAGGGCGAAGGCGCCGATAAAGGCCCCTGCCGCAGACGGAACCAGAACACGCGATTTCTGCTCCGGCGAGCCGAAGCGCTGCAGGATCGCATTGAAAGGCGCGTTGTGAACGCTCATCACCGTTGATACAGCGCCATCACCCGCCGCAATCTCCATCAATGCCAGCGCATAGCTGACGTAGTCCGCGCCCACGCCGCCCATTTCTTCGGGCACGGTCATGCCGAGAAACCCCAGATCCGCCATGGCGGTAAAAACCTCGGGCTCGATCGTTTTTTCTCGCGCACGCCGGTCTGCGCCAGGGGCCAACACCTCGCGGGCAAATGCGCGGGCGGTCTCCGTGATCATCTGTTGTTCTTCGGTCAGGATCATGGCTTGCTCCTCAGCTAAGGCAAAAAATGACGGCGCGTGTTTCCCGAACCGCCCCGACACCTGAAGCGTTCAGGAGGGGGCAGACACAGTTCATGCCAACGCCTCCCGGAACCGGCCGCCACGAGCAGCCATTTCACGCAGCCGCATGGGAACCAGCAAACCGAACCCCTTGGCCTCGGCCATCGCGGCTGCAATGCCTGCCTGGTCAATCATGGCCAACGGTCCACCGGTCCAGGCCGGAAAACCGGCGACATCTATCGCGGTGATGTCAGCTTCGTCGGCATCGCCATCGGTTTCGGCCACCGCCAGTGCTCCAGCCAACAACAGCCGCCGCGCCACCTGCGCGAGCCCATCAGCTTCAGCCCGCCGCCCTTCCGGCACCGATGCGACCGGCAGCAGTGCGGTCAGCCCAACCGATACTGCGGCAGTGTTGACGAAATTGGCCGACCGGCCCTCGGCGGTGATTTTCTCGGCTTCTGTCGCGATCGCTTCACGGCAGGCAGCCGCCACTGGAGCGGCAGGGTCGGCTTTTCGCACGCCTCGCTTGGCCAGCCGTTGGCGGGCAAAGAAATTGGTTTCGATCAACGCCTGCGCCACCGGACCTGTGGCAAGCCGGCCGAAATATTCCTGTTCAATGCGCAACGCCTTGTCTATCGGCAGTCGCAACCCTTCATACAGGCATGACAGGATCGCCCCTGGGGCCGGATAGCTGGGGCCGGGGTTCTGCATGACGGCGGCATTCTGGACCATGAAAAGACCAAATCCCTCGCTGCTGTTTACGCCGACACCGGGAAGCTCAAACCCCTTGCGATCCCAAGGCGCATCGGCGGGAACCCGGCCTTCAGCCAACGCCAGGTAGGCCGCGTCAATCAGTTCGTCAGCGGGTACAACCTCGTCAAGAATACCGGTATTGAAGGCTTCATCAACGCTCAGCGGCGCACCACTCAGCAGAATTGGCAGCGCACGTTCCACTCCAATCAGCCGCGGCAGCCGTTGCGTGCCTCCCGCACCTGGCAGCAGGCCCAGCGTCACCTCCGGCAGACCGAACAATGCCCGATCATTCTGCGCCGCGATGCGGTAATGGCACGCCAGCATCAGTTCCAGCCCACCGCCCAGTGCCGTACCGCTAACAGCTGCAACCACCGGCTTACCTGCGCGTTCCAGCAAGCGCAGGGCCGTTCCTATCCGGGCGATCCCCCGAGCCGCCAGAGCAGGCGTCATTCCCGGTGCGGCGAAGTCCTTCATCACCGCAAGGTCGGCGCCGACCACGAAGCTTGTCTTGGCCGAGGCGATGATCACCCCGGTGACGGCCGCATCGGCAGAAAGTTTCTCCGCGGCAGCAGTCAGCGCGTCGGTCATCGGCCAGTCGATCACATTCATCGCCCGGTCCGGCATGTCTATCGTGACAAGCGCCACTCCACTGTCGTTGATTTCGATGGTCAGCATGGCAATCTCCTCAAACCCGTTCGATGATGGTGGCGACACCCATGCCGGCGCCGACGCAGAGCGTGACCAGTGCAGTGGCCTTGCCGGTACGTTCCAGCTCGTCGAGCGCAGTGCCAAGGATCATCGCTCCCGTGGCGCCAAGCGGGTGGCCCATGGCGATGGCGCCACCGTTGACATTGACAATTCCCGGATCGAGATCCAGCGCCTGCATAAAGCGTAGAACAACAGCGGCAAAAGCCTCGTTGACCTCGAAGAGATCGATGTCGGACGCACTCATTCCCGCGCGTTTCAGAGCCTTTTCTGCAGCGAAAGACGGCGCGGTCAGCATGATGGTCGGCTCCGAACCGACTTCGGCGAAGGCACGTATGCGGGCACGAGGAGCCATCCCCGCCGCTTGCCCGGCCTCCTTGTTGCCAATCAGGATCGCGGCAGCGCCATCGACGATGCCTGACGAGTTGCCTGCATGATGAACATGGGAAATGGCGCCGAGATCGGGATACCGGTTCAGCGCCAGTTGGTCGAAGCCCCATTTCTCGCCCATGGAAGTGAAGGACGGGCGCAACGTACTCAGGCTCTCCACCGTCGTCGCCGGGCGGATGGTTTCATCCCGGTCAAGCAGCACATCACCAACCCGGTCGCGCACGGCCACCACCGAGCGGTCAAAGCGTCCTTCGGCCCAGGCTTGTGTCGCCCTGCGATGGCTTTCCGCGGCCAGGGAATCCAGCGCAGTTCGGTCATAGTTCCAGCAACTGGCGATCAGATCGGCTGAAATTCCTTGCGGAACAAAATTGGTGGCGCGCGCGATTTCGGGGTCGGCTCCCCAGGCACCGCCATCCGACAGAATCGGGATTCGCGACATCGCTTCAACGCCACCGGTGACAACCATGTCGGCCTGCCCGGCCATGACCTTGGCTGCTCCCATGTTGGTAGCCTCAAGCCCCGAAGCGCAGAAGCGGTTAACCTGTACCCCGGCCACGGTTTCAGCATACCCTGCTGCGAGTGCCGCAACCCTCGGGAGACATTGACCTTGCTCGCCGATCGGCATCACCACGCCCATAACAACATCATCGACACAGCTCGTATCGAGCGTATTGCGATCACGCAGGGCCTGAAGCACGGTGATGCCCAGACTGATCGGTGTGACCTCATGCAGCGCACCGTCCGGCTTGCCGCGGCCGCGCGGAGTGCGCACGTGATCATAGATGTAAGCTTCGGTCATCGCTTGTCTTTCCTATTTCGGCGCTGTGCACGATGTTGCGTGCAGCCGGATCGTTTCGCCATTCAATTTCTGATTTTCAAAAATATGTAATCGGAGCGCCTGTTCTGCTGAACGCATCTGAAACGGGGCCGCCAACCCGACAGACCTGCCGCATTCGTTGCGTCCGCCTGCAGCAATCACTCTCCGGTCAATTCGCATGATACTTACCCTGCGGGGCTGCCGAAGACAGGGCGGCGCTTGTCGAGAAAGGCCGTGACAGCTTCGGCAAAATCGTCTGTGCGTGCACATGCCGCAAATGAGGCGGCCTCGAGTGCCAGTTGATCATGGTAGTCATGATCAAGCGCGCCCCGCATCAGCTTCTTAATCTGGCCATTGGCAAAACTGCCGCCTGCCAGCAGCCGTGCGGTCAGCTTGTCGGTTTCGGTCTGCAAGTCCGCAGCAGCAACAACCTTGCTGACCAGTCCCAGGGCCAGCGCTTGTTCCGCTGGTATATCATCGGACAACAGCGCCATTTCCATAGCCCGGCGCAGCCCCACATGACGAACCAGCGCCCAGGAACCGCCGCAGTCAGGCGAGGCAGCGACCTTGCCATAAGCAACATTCATCACCGTGGTATCGGCAGCAATGGCCAGGTCCAGCCCCATCGCGATGGACATGCCGGCACCGACCACAGCGCCGTGCAGCACCGCAATGGTGATTGGCGGCGCCGCAGCAAGTTTTTTCAGGGCCGAATGAATCGGGTCAATCAGTTCAGCGGCTGCCGCGCCTCTGTCGGCAGCGCCCCGGAAATGCGCCAGATCGCCACCAGCAAGAAAGGCACGTCCTGCACCCGACACGGTAATCACCCGCACAGAGGAATCGGCCAGCACGCTGTCGATCGCATCGGCAAACCCACAGGCAACTTCCAGGCTTAGTGCGTTCAGGCGTTCGGGCCGGTTGAAGCGGATTGCCGCCACCCCCTTCTCGATTTCGATCAAGACAGCATCATTGGTCATCGATATGTCGAACCCTCTAGAATGTCGGCGGCTTCCACTGCACAGTTGACCTTCAATTGCGGCAAGCGTGCTCATAGGTCGCTTTCCGCTGGCTATGGCGTGCGAGGCGCGAGCCCGTTTATCAATGTCGCCACGACACCATCGGCGATTTCTTCTCTGCTCATGCCGCCTTTAGGATCGAACCAACGCGCCACCCAGTTCAATGAACCGGTCAGTGTGAAGGTCATCAGCCGCGGGTCGCCCGATGCAATCGACCCATCGCGCATTCCTTCCATCACCACCCGCCGCACGGTCAGGTCAATCTCGCGCTTCATCTCGCGAAATCGGGCTCGACTTTCTGGCGACAGCTCATGATCGGAGGTGCGGGTAATGCAGATGCAGAAATCGTGGGTCATGCAGATGGCATAACTGCGCATCAGCGCATGAAGCCTTGCCATGCCTGTGCCGCCACGTGTTTCGACGGTCTCGGCGGCACTTCGGATCGCCTCCAGTCCACGCTGGACGCATTCAAACAGGATTTCATCCTTGTTGGAAAAATAGTGATAAATTGTAGGCTTGGTCACATTCAGCGCCAGCGCCACATCATCAAGCGAAGTGGCATGAAACCCCTTCATGTTGAAGAACCGCACTGCCGTTTCAAGCAGCGCCTCCCGCTTCATCGCACGCTCTTGCGCCCGCTCCGCTTTGCTCGGCCAGGGCGATTCGATGTTCCGTGGAAAATCCTTCGTCATGCCGCCCTCGAGTAAAGAATATTGCTATTGCATAAACTCTATACTCGGTAGTAAGCTCCTGTCAAACGAGCCGATGGAGACGGCTTGGAGGAGCAAAAAGCAACAATATCAACATGCACACGGGCACCCTCGCTCGAGGCGACGGTCAATAAGGTAGCGGGCGCGACACTGATATGATCGCGATGGGGGAAACAATGAAGCAGGTTCGGGGCACATCTTGGTGAGCGACAATCTAGGTGCCACAGAGCAGCTGAAGGTCGAGGGCGTGACTTTGTCCTTCGGCGGGGTAAAAGCGCTGCGCGATGTTTCATTTTCCGTCAAATCCGGCTCGATTTCAGCATTGATCGGACCGAACGGTGCCGGGAAAACCTCGATGTTCAACTGCATTTCGGGGTTCTATCAGCCGTCCGCAGGCAATATCCTGCTGGATGGCCAGGACATCAGCCGAATGCGCCCGCCGGGACGAGCCAAGCTGGGGATGGCGCGATCATTTCAAAACATCGCCCTGTTTCGCGGCATGACCGTTCTCGACAATATCAAGCTCGGCCGCCATGCCCATATGCGGACCAATCTCCTGCAGGCATTCATCTACGCTGGCGCCGCCGCACGTGAGGAGAACGCGCTCCGCGCCGAAATCGAGGAGCGGATCATCGATTTTCTCGAAATCGAGCATATCCGCAACAAGCCGGTTTCGGTCCTGCCATACGGCCTGCAAAAGCGCGTTGAATTGGCACGTGCGCTGGCGATGCAGCCCCGCATCCTGCTTCTGGACGAACCCGTCGCCGGGATGAACCGCGAAGAAACCGAAGACATGGCGCGCTTCATTCTGGACGTGAAGGAAGAATGGGGCGTGACAATCCTGATGGTCGAACATGACATGGGGCTGGTCATGGACATTTCAGATCATGTGACGGTTCTCAATTTTGGCGAGGTTATCGCCTCGGGACTGCCCGCCGAAGTGCAGGCGGATCCGCTTGTTGCCGAGGCTTACCTGGGCAGCGGCGATCCCGCCGCCCTGATGCGCAAACTGGCGGATGAAGCCGCCGGGGAGACCGCGGCATGAACGAGTTGATGTTCTTCATCGAGGTCTCGCTGGCCGGGCTCGGCTCGGGAGCGCTTCTGGCATTGACGGCACTGGCCTTTGTGCTGATCTACAAGGCGACGCGGGTCATCAACCTCGCTGTTGGCGAAATCATGATGCTGGGGGCCTATCTGTTCATGGCCTTCACCGCCGGCATGGGGTTTTCAGCCTGGATTGCTCTGCCGCTGGCCATTGCCGGCGGAGCGCTCACCGGGGCGATCGTCGAGCGGGGGATAATCCGGCCGATGCTTGGCGAAAGCGCGATCTCGACTTTCATGGTCACTGTTGGTCTGGGCTCGGTGATCGTCGGACTTGTCGAACTGATCTGGGGGACAGAGCCACGTTCCCTGCCCGCCTTTATCAGCAGCGCCCCGGTATTTCTGGGTGACGCCTATGTCTCGCGCAAGATCGTGGTCAGCTTCGTGGTGGCAAGCGTGGTCATCGCCACCTTCCTGATCCTGTTCCGGTTCTGGCGCGGTGGCGTGGCTTTGCGCGCCACCGCCACAGATCAGGCCGCGGCCTATTCCTGCGGCATCAATGTGCCGCGCGTCTTTTCGATCGCCTGGACCATCAGTTGCGGCACTGCGGCGGGAGCCGGAGTGCTTCTTGGAGCCATCGGCGGGCTTTCCTCCGCCATGGGCGCATTTGGTCTTTCGGCGCTGGTGGTGGTGATTGTCGGCGGATTGGATTCAGTGCTGGGTGCACTGATCGCGGGACTCTGCCTCGGTCTGATCCAGTCCTGGGCAGGAACCTATCTGGGAGGCGAGTACCAAAGCGTTGTAACTTTCGCACTTCTGATCATCGCCCTGATGATACGTCCCTACGGCCTCTTCGGCACCCATGAAATCGAGAGGCTCTGAACGATGATCATCGGCACAGCTAAGGAAACCTACGGCGCCGATCAGGCGCTGCTGACAACACGGCCGCAGCAGGTCTGGATGGTGATCCTGTTGGCGTCGCTGCTGGTCGCACCCTTTGTGTTCAATGCCTATTGGCAATACCTGGCCTGTTTGGTGCTGATCAACGTGGTCGCCGCAACCGGACTGAATATTTTGACCGGCTTCACCGGGCAGGTGAGCCTCGGACAGGCAGCCTTCATGGCGGTCGGGGCCTACACGGTCGCCTGGCTGGACCGCGAGGCAGGCACACCATTCCTGGTCAACATTCTGCTCGGTGGCGGGGTCGCTGCGGCGATCGGCATCGTGGTTGGCATTCCCAGCCTGCGCGTCAAGGGGCTCTATCTGGCCATCGCCACCATCGCCGCCTCTTTTATCCTGCATTTCATATTCGCGCACTGGACAAGCGTGACTGGTGGCAGCAGCGGCATCAATGTCTCACCCGCACGGATATTCGGCACCGAGTTGCTCACCTATTTCCAGCTTTACTGGCTGATCATGCCGGTGGCCGTGTTGATGGTTCTGGGAGCGGCAAACCTGTTTCGCACCCGCATCGGGCGGGCATTCATCGCAATCCGCGATCGTGACATCTCTGCCGAGGTCCTGGGCATCCCACTGTTGCGCTACAAGCTGATGAGCTTTGCCATCGCTTCGTTCTATGCTGGCATTGCCGGGGGCATGTGGGCCTATTTCTTCCGTGTCGTCACCCCTGAGAGCTTTCCATTCCTGACCTCGATCTTCCTGCTGGCCGCGATCATTGTAGGGGGAATGGGCACGATCATCGGCGCCGTGATTGGCGCGATCTTC
The DNA here is from genome assembly GCF_046837775.1 of Hoeflea sp. Naph1. Lineage (GTDB taxonomy): Bacteria > Pseudomonadota > Alphaproteobacteria > Rhizobiales > Rhizobiaceae > Hoeflea. The sequence continues at coordinate 4,597,192 of NZ_CP177286.1, forward strand.
ATGACGCTGACACCAGAACTGCTCCGTTACGTCGTGGAATGGGTGAGCCCCTGGCTACCCAATGCGGCAACGCTTCTCTCACCGGTGCGCACCGTTGTTTTCGGGGCTCTGATTATGGGATTTCTGGTGTTCGAGCCGCAAGGCATTGCCGAGATCATCCAACGCATCAGGCGCTATTTCCGCGTCTGGCCGTTCAAGACGTAACGCGACAGTTTCAACAGGGAGGAAGACCAAATGTTCAACGTAACCAAGAGAAGCTTCATCGGTCTGATGGCCGGGGTGTCAATGACTTTGCTGACAAGTGGAGCCATGGCAGATGATGGCGACATCGTCATCGGCGGATCTCTTCCGCTGACCGGTGTGTTCGCCTTTGCCGGCGTCGCCATTGAAGCCGGAATGCAGGACTATATCAGTATCGTCAACGAAGCTGGCGGCATTGACGGCCGCAAGGTCCGGCTGGCTTACGAAGATACCGGCTACAAGGTCGATCAGTCAGTGGCTGTCTTCAACAAGTTGACCAGCCAGGAGGATATCCACCTCTATTACGGCGACTCCACCGGCTTCGCCAAAACCATCGCGCCCGAACTGGCACGCAAGCAGAGCATGATCATGGGCGGAGCTTCTTTCGCCAGTGAGCTCAACGATCCCGAGGCCTTCCCCTATACATTCATGGCCGGGCCGGATTATTCCGAGATGTTCTCCATCCTGCTCGAATATATCGCCAAGGAAAAGCCCGGAGCCAAGATCGTTCTGGTCAATTCGGATTCTGAATTCGGCCGCGACCCGATCGAACCCGCACGCGCCAAGGCGGCCGAACTTGGCCTTAACATCGTTGAGGAAATCATCACCCCGCCGGGTTCTGTCGATGTTTCGACCGAAGTTCTGAAACTGCGCCGGGCCCAGCCTGACTACACGCTGTTTCATGGCTACATCCTGGCGCCGCTGCCAGAATTCATGACCCAGGCCAAGGAACTCGGGCTGACAACGAAATTCATGGGCACATTCTGGTCCATGGACAGCTCGATCTGGGCCGGTTCCGGCGATGTTGCTGACGGTTTCATGGGAGTGATGCCCTATCGTTATTATTACGATGATGCCGCCGATGCTCCGATGCTCGACCGGATCCGCGCCATGCGGCCTGAATACCAGGCCACCGGCTATATGCAGGGATTTGTCACAGCCATGCTGATGGTCGAAGCCTCCAAGCGGGTCATCGAGGCCGGCGACGAACTGAACGGGGCCACGCTCAAGACTGCCTTGAACACGATCAAGGACTTCGATACCGGCGGCGTGATCGGCGTACCGATTTCCATTCCGGGCAATTCAATCCCCGTTGGACGGGTCTATCAGTATGACTCCAGCGCACAGAAGATGCTGCCGGTTTCAGACTGGATCAGCTTGCAGGAATGATGCCTATGGCCGCGGATACAATTCTGGATATCGAGAACATCGAGGTCGTCTACAACAAGTCGGTCCAGGTGCTTCGCGGCCTGTCGCTGAAAATTCCGCGCGGGCAAGTGGTAACACTTCTCGGCTCCAATGGAGCCGGGAAGTCGACGACACTCAAGGCGATCTCGCGATTGCTCACGTTGGAAAATGGTGAAGTGACTGCTGGGCGAATCCGCTTCGACGGTCAGGACACAACATCGCTCGCGCCGCATGAACTGGTCCGGCGCGGGCTTTTCCATGTCATGGAAGGACGGCGGATCTTCGAGGATCTGACTGTCGAGGAGAACCTGACTGCGGCGACCTTCGCGCTGTCGGGGCGGTCGGCAAAACCGGTTTCGTTTGACCTTGTCTATGAGTATTTCCCGCGGCTGCATGAACGCCGGAGCAGCCGGGCGGGCTATCTGTCGGGCGGCGAGCAGCAGATGCTGGCGATCGGCCGGGCGCTGATTGCGCAACCGTCGCTGATCCTGCTCGACGAACCATCGCTGGGCCTTTCTCCGCGGCTGGTCGAAGAAATTTTCACGATCATCGCACGGATCAACCGCCAGACTGGCGCTTCAATGTTGCTGGTCGAACAGAATGCCGCCGTGGCCTTTGCCATCTCGCATTACGGCTACATCATGGAAACCGGCAAGATACAGCTGGACGGGCCAAGTGAAAAACTGATGGCTGATCAGGATGTGCGCGAATTCTACCTCGGCCATTCCGGCGCGGACGGTGAAAAAAGCTATCGCGACATCAAACACTACAAACGCCGCAAGCGCTGGCTCTCGTGAGATCTGGATGAACATGACGACACAATTTCCCGAGCTGACCTTGCCGCAGATGCTGCGCCAGCAAGTCGATACGCATCCCAAGCGCACGGCTGTCCGGCAAAAGGATTTCGGCATCTGGCGGCCTTGCAGTTGGGCCGAATATTTTGACCGCGCCTGCGATGTCGCCAACGGCTTGCGCCTCATGGGTCTGGAAGAAGGCGGCCATCTTGCGATTCTGTCGGAGAACCGCATCGAATGGGTCCTTGCCCAGCTTGGCGCAGCCTGTGCCGGAGCAGTGTCTGTCGGAGTTTATTCGACAAGTCCTGCTCCGGAAGTGGCCTACGTGCTGGAGCACTCGGATTCCCAGATCGTGATCTGTGAAGACCAGGAACAGGTGGACAAGGTGCTTGAGGTCCGCGCCCGCCTGCCCAAGCTGGCACGGATTGTGGTGATGGAGACCAAGGGCCTGCGATCCTACCCCGGCGATCTTGTCATGGCCTTCGCGGAGCTGGAAAAGTCCGGGCGCGAACACCGCAAGTTCAACCCCGGTTTGGTCCATGACGTGCTCGCCAGGCAAAGGCTCGATGATATCGCTCTGATGGTCTACACCTCAGGCTCGACCGGCAAGCCCAAAGGCGCGATGCTGAGCTACCGCAACCTGCGCGCCCAGGCGATCGCCATCTCGTCGCATCTCGGCCTGACCTCACGGGATTCACACCTGTCCTACCTGCCGCTGTGTCATGTGGCCGAACAGATGACCACAGTGATGGCGCCGATCTATCTTGGAAGCCAGATCAACTTCGGCGAATCCCTGCGCACAGTGCAGGAGGATCTGCGCGAAGTAGCCCCTTCGTCGTTCCTCGGGGTCCCGAGGATCTGGGAAAAGATGCATTCGGCCATCCATATCGGCATGATCGAGGCCGGAGGCTACCGCAAGGCATTATATGACCGGGCGATAGCCGCCTGTGAGCCCTTCGCCAACGTTCCCCGCAACAAGCGCAGCTTGCACCAGCGGGCAACATTCGGGTTCTGGTATCTGCTGATATTTCGCGCCCTGCAAAACTATGTCGGTTTGCGCCGCGCCCATATCGCAATGACCGGTGCCGCGCCGATCTCGCCGCGAATTGTCGCTTTCTTCCGCACCATCGGCATACCGCTGGTCGAGGTTTACGGCGCGACCGAAACATCGGGAATAGCGCTGGGACAACGTCTTTCGCGACTGGATCCCGGCGCTGTTGGCGAGGTGATCGTCAATGCAGAGGCCAAGATAGGTGAGAGCGGCGAATTGCTGTTGCGTGGAGAAACCGTGTTTGTCGGCTATTACAAGGATGAAGCTGCCACCCGGGCCAGTATCCGTGACGGCTGGCTGCACACCGGAGATGTCGTCGAACAAACCGATGGCCAGTATCGCATCGTCGACCGGCTAAAGGACATCATGATCACCGCCGGTGGCAAAAACCTCAGCCCGTCCGAGATCGAGAACACAGTCAAGGGCAGCCCCTACATCAAGGAATGCATCGTCATTGGCGAGCGGCGGAAATACGTTTCGGCCCTGATCCAGATCGATTTCGAAACGGTAGGGAAATGGGCCGAAGAAAACCGCATTGCCTACACCAACTTCCGCAATCTGGTCGAAAATGCGATGGTCAACGACCTGATCGACCAGGAGATCGCAGAGGCGAATGCGAGGCTGGCCCAGGTCTCCCATATCAGGCGCTTCCTCTTGCTGACCAAGGAACTCGACCACGACGACGGCGAAGTCACGGCAACCATGAAAGTACGCCGCTCCAGCATCCAGACACGCTATGCGGCCGAGATCGAAAGTCTCTACAAGCCCGCGTGATCCCGACGCGCGAGACCGACCCAAATGCTGTAAAAGCCTCAACCGGTGCCTGAATCCCAGAACTTGCTTCAGAACCTCGGAGCGTCTGTCCCTGACAAGGTTCGATCAACTTGCCACTTTCCGCGCCAGCTTGGACGGGTACCGCCCACAGCCTGTGTTGTTGTTCCGCCTGGCAACCAAAACGCGTCTCAGCCGTTTCTCTCAACGAAGACACCTGAGAGAAAGATCAAAGTCCATGACCGATGTTCCCAACCAGCCCGCAGTCGGTTTGCTCGGCGACCCTGTCTCCCCGGAGCAACCTGATGGTGATCTGAAAATCTACCGGTTGGAGCCGAGCGCCCGGCCTGACGATCCGCGATGGGATAACGCACCCAATCATGGCGTCGTCCGGGTACGCGCGCTCTCGGCTGCGGATGCCCGCATCGTCGCTGCCGGGGCCGGAATCGACTTTCTCGATATCGACGCCAAGCCAGGCGACGGGACAACCACCGATTTCGCCAGCGCCTTTCGCGACGACAAGCTCTACCACGTTACCCTTGAAGAAGAGGACGGCGTGCCGGGTCCGCGCGGCCTGATACCTCTCTGACATCATCGCGTTTTCTATCTTGATTGAGTCGCCGGGGATTCCCGCGGTCTTCGTTTTGTGCTTCAAAATGCTGACTGGATGAAGGCCAGCATCCATCACACGAGCCTTTTCGAATGGTCTTCGCGAGCGTGCTGTATCAGCTGTTCCTGTTGGCGAGAGCTGTCGGTCTGTCGCATCACCGAGCCTGCCTGACCAGTCAGTGGCCCGTATCAAGATCGTAGACAAGAATGCCATTGCCCCCACCGACAGCCGCGGCCACCAGTCTTGCACCGGCTTTCTGGTGGCCGGGATCCATGAGATAGGCGTCGCGGGATCCGGCGTTGTCAAAATCAACGATGAAACCTTCCGCAAAGCCCTTGTCCATGCCGGTTTCCGGGCTGACATCTATGCCGGTATAAACTGCCACGATGCCGATAAGCGTGTTTCTGAGCGCGTCGATTTCGGCGAACAACGCGTCGCGGCGGGCGCGGCTGATTTCCGGCCGGAAGCGGATGAAGACACAGTGGCTGATCATGGATAACCTCAGGAGATATGCGTGCGGCTGCGCAGCCGCGTATCGTTGCGCTCGTCGCTGAAGATGGCAGACGGCAACGGCGGCAGGTTTCGGATCATGTCGGCACCTTCTCGCCCACCATGATGGTCAACCGTTTTGCCATGAGTGAAGCAATAATCGGAGAACTTGAAAAGCAGAATGGTTAATAGGGCCTCAGCCTAGGCTCGCGCAGAAAGACACGCCGAACCGGTGGCGGCGTTGCATATGATCGAGCCGTTTACCGACCAACCGAGAGCGATCACGTTGGGTGCCGGCAAGGCCTATGACGCCGAGGATTTTGTCAACGAATTACACTCGATGAGCTGGATGCCGCATGTGACGTAGAACGTAAATGGCCATCGCTCGGCGATTGACGGACGCACGACGCGACATGGCATCTATGCTGTCAACCTACGTATCCGCGATACCGATCGAGGAATCTTTCGGCTGGATCAAGGCCATTGCCGGGCAGACGAAGTTCCGTGGGCGTGACCGGGTCGGTTGGAGTTTCACCTTAGCGATGACAGCCTACAATCTGATGCGGTTGCCGAAGCTTCTGGCGATGTCCACATGACCCCTACGGAAGGCTGCCCATTAATCGGTCGCTGGCGGATAATCAAGATCGATCTCTGGGATCGCAGCTATCTCGATCTGGTCGCGCCCGGCACGCCTGTCATCGGAGCCGAAAATCATGGCGAAATCGCCTTTGGCGCGTTGCAAGCTAGCCTCAATCTTCGCTACAGTCCGTTGATGGTGTTCTTCACATGGTCTGCTTCGACAAAATGGACGAGGTCAACGACAACGGTCACGCCCAATTGCTCGATGACGAGATAACCTTCAATGATCACAATGGTAACGGCCTCTCTCAAAGCCAAAACGAGTGACTTCTTCAACTGGCCGCTAGATATTCGGGGCTATTCAAGATGTTGTGCGACGCTCATAACCATGCCTTCCGCGTTCTCGGCTGGGCATCCGGGTGCTGTGCCTTAGTCGGGCCGAGGTTCCAAGAAGGCGCGGGTCGTGTCGTAGATGCGCGTCACATGAGCCGAGACCGCCGTGACCGTGGTCTCGACGTCGCGCCGTTCAATCGCTGACACGATTGCACGGTGATCCTCGATGCTAACTCCGATGGCGCCAGGCTGTGCGATGATGCGACGGCGATGATCCAGCAGGTGCGTATGCAGCGACATCGCGATGTCGGCCAGCACATCATTGCCCGCCGCTTTGTAAAGAAGGCTATGGAATTCACGGTCTGCGAGCAGAAACCGCACGGGATCGTCGTCGCATGCCTCTTGTGCCGCCAGCGAACGACGCATGGCCTCCAACACTTGCGGGGTAGCATGGCGGGCCGCCTCGGCACCAATGCGGCATTCCACCAGAAGCCGCGCCTCGTGGACCGACTTCAATCCGTAAGGGCCGTCCATCTGCGGTATCACCCCGGGGGCCATCGTGCGTGACAAGTCTGCGTCGGCCACGGTGGTGCGTGCGCCCTGGGTCACCAGCAGAATGCCTCGCTCGGCCAGGATTGCAATCGAGCCCCTAACCGTCTCACGGCTCACCGAAAGAGAAATGGCCAACTCCCGCTCACTGGGAAGGGCATCGCCCTGCGACAGAATTCCCGATGAGATCAGTGCGGCCAGCTTGCCCGCAATCACCTCGCGAACCGAATGGCGCGGCACATCGCCCAAAAGCGCCTTCGCGTCCTTCACCGGCTTTTGCTGCATGATTTCCATCCGCCTTTTTCCACATCGATTACCAGACCGGCGCTGAATTTGACAGGTGGTATGGTTCTCCATCCGCCAAAGTGTCACACAGGCGATCCGGGCGTTGACTCGCCGTCAGCTTGGTCTAATGTTCAGACCAGTTATACGGTGAGGGGGAAGCTGCGCATCACGGGAACAAACGGCAAGTCCGGATTACGCGGGCAACGTTTGACATGTAAAACATCTCAATATGACTGGCGCAGGGTGAAGACAATCATATTGATGGGAGGATATATCAATTGATAAACCGCAGGATGCTGACCGGGACTGCTGCTGCCCTGACTGTCGTTATTGACTGCCTATTCCCGCACACGCGCGGAACAAGGGCTGTTGGTGTACATGACGTCGGGTATCGTTCTGGCGCTCTGGCACAATATTTCTGAAGGCGTGAAATCCGTGGCCGGAGCCGAAGGGTGCGAGGCGAGGTTGGCGGTGCCTTCCCCGGCATCGTTAACCCGGTGCTACTCATAATGTATCTGCGCACGCTAACCCACGCGACGGCAGGCAGTCTGCGCGTCAAAATCCCCATGCAGGGCGAAACCTCAGCTGAACTTTACAACGCGGCGCGCAATGACCTTCCGGAAGTGCGGAGTCGTCGGTCTCCTTCGTCTTGGCAGCTTTGCCATTGCGCGCCTCCTTATTTCGAAAGATTGACATGCATCTACTCATCATAGGGGCCGCCGGAATGATCGGCCGTAAACTGGTCGAAAAGGTCGCCTCCACCAGCATGATTGGGGGCCAACCCGTCACAACGCTGACCCTGGCCGACGTGATCGAACCCGACGTCGCTGCGGGTTTCGATGGCTTGCGTCAGGTTGTCGCCACCGACCTGTCGGAACCCGGAGCCGCCGAACGTCTGATCGCAGGGCGTCCGGATGTTGTCGTGCATCTGGCCGCCATCGTTTCGGGTGAAGCCGAAGTCGATCTGGAAAAGGGTTACCGCGTCAACCTGGACGGCACCCGCGCGTTACTCGACGCGATCCGGTTGGCCGATAATTACGCACCCCGCTTCGTTTATGCATCGTCGCTGGCGGTATTTGGCGCGCCGTTTCCCGACCGGATCCCGGACGATTTCCACCTGACCCCGCTCACGTCCTACGGCGTGCAAAAAGCAATGGGCGAACTGATGCTCGACGACTATTCCCGCCGCGGCATCCTTGATGGTGTAGGGATCCGATTTCCCACCATTTGCATCCGTCCTGGCAAGCCAAACCGAGCTGCATCGTCATTCTTTTCCGGGATTCTACGCGAACCGCTAAACGGGATGGACGCTGTGCTGCCGGTGGGTGAAGACGTGCGCCACTGGTTTGCCAGCCCGCGCGCCGCCGTGGGGTTCATTGAACATGCTGCGACGATGGACACCGCCATTCTGGGCGCGCACCGCAGCATGACCATGCCAGGCGTGTCGGCTACCGTTGCCGACCAGATCGCAGCCTTGCGCGAAGTCGCGGGCGCCGCTGCCGTCGCTCGCATCCGCCGCGAACCGGATCCCGCTGTGGCCCGCATCGTCGCGGGCTGGCCGCGCGACTTCGACACCGCCCGGGCCCGCGATGCCGGGTTCCAAGCAGAAACATCCTTTCGCCGGATCATCGAGATCTATCTGGAGGACGAAATGAGCGGCAAGGTACCAGACACCTCCGCATCATGACCGAGGGGCTCGCGACACCATCGCGGTCCGCACAATATTGCAACCAAGGGAGAGAACTGAAATGAAACATCTAGTGACAGGACTTGTCGCCGCCCTAGCCATCACGGTAGGCGCGGCAAACGCGCAGCAATCCATCGTGGTAGGCCATTCGCTTTCACCGCAATCCCACTACGGATTGGGCGCACAGGCCTTCATCGACAAGCTGACCGAACTGTCGGGTGGTGAATTCACCGGCGAACAGGCACCCGCCGGACAGCTTGGCGGCGAACGCGACATGATTGAGGGGCTGCAGATCGGCTCACTCGACGTGGTCATTACCTCGACTGGGCCGCTGGGCAACTTTGTCCCGGAGGTGTACGTGCTCGACTTGCCGTTCCTGTTCCGCGACTATGATCATGCACGCAAGGTGCTGGATGGCGAGATCGGCCAGGAATTGCTCCAAAAGATTGGTGCGAACAATCTCGTCGGCCTGGCCTGGACCGAGAATGGCTTCCGCCACGTGACCAATTCGCAGCGCGCCGTAAAGACCCCGGAGGATCTGGCAGGGCTTAAGCTGCGCACGATGGAAAACCGCGTTCACATGACCGCGTTCAGCGATATGGGTGCTGCACCCACGCCGATGGCCTTTCCTGAATTGTTCACAGCCCTGCAACAGGGCGTCGTCGACGGACAGGAGAATCCGATTACTGTGATTTCAGCCTCGAAATTCTGGGAAGTGCAGAAATACGTCTCACTCACCGGGCATGTCTATTCGCCTGCAGTGATCCTGGCATCGCCAGTCGTATTCGACGCGCTCACCGATGAGCAGAAGGGATGGTTCATGGAGGCCGCAAAGGCCAGCGCCGCCGCGACCCGCACCGAGGTAAACAGGCTTGAGGATGCGGGCGTCGCCCTGTTGCGTGAGAACGGCATGGAGGTCACGACGGACATCGACAAAGCCCCCTTCGCCGAGCTTGCCGAGGAGTCCTATTCGATCTACACCGACGAATATGGCACCGACATGGTGGACCGGATCAAGGCCGTCAAGTAGCTGACAAAGCACAGACCGGCGCACCTTGCGCCGGTCTTTTCCGACCAATCGAAGGAACTTCCGGCATGACGCGCATCTTCCTGCGGATCGAGGACTTCACCACCGGCCTAGCCCTGCGCGGTGCCATCGCGTTCCTGGTGATTGCCGCCAGCCTTGCACTGTTCCAGGTGATCACGCGCTTTGTATTCGACGCACCCTCCACCTGGTCCGAGGTAATTACCCGATCGGCAATGATATGGTCGGTGTTCCTGGGCGTTGCTGTTGCATTCCGTCACGGCGCGATGATCTCGGTCGATGTGATCATGAACAGCCTACCCCGCCGCCTGGGCCTGGCGCTATTCATGGTGGCCAACGCCGCCTCGCTGGTGTTCTTCGCAATCCTGTTCTGGCAGGGCTGGCTGATGACAGGTCGGGTGATCAACCAGAAGCTGGCCGCGCTGGAAATCTCCATCGCCTGGGTCTATGCCGCGCTGCCAGTCGGGTCGATTTTCATCATGATCGCCGTCACCGCCGCGGCGATCCGCGGCGCTAATGGCGGCTGGCTCGCCCCTCTCGACGCTGCGCTGGAGGAGCAAGCGTGAATACCGCTCTCGGCCTGTCGCTGGCAATCCTGTTTTTGCTGGGCGTGCCGATCGCTGTGTCCATCGGCCTGGCTTCTGTCATCGGGATTGAGACGCAGGGACGTCTGCCGCTTCTGCTGGTGGCGCAACGCATGTTCACCGGCATTGACAGCTTTCCGCTGATGGCGATCCCGCTGTTCATCCTTGCGGGTAACCTGATGTCGGCGGGCGGCATTTCTCAACGTCTTGTCGCACTGGCAAAGTCGATCGTCGGCGGCATTCAGGGCGGGCTGGCCTGTACCTGCGTGCTGACATGCATGTTATTCGCGGCGGTCTCGGGGTCGAGCGTGGCTACCACCTTCGCCATCGGCGCAATCCTGATCCCGGCGATGGTGGCGCATGGCTATCCCAAACCTTTTGCCGCCTCGATCCAGGCGTCGTCGGCCGAGCTGGGCGTCCTTATCCCGCCATCGATCCCACTGATCCTTTACGGGGTTTCGACCGATACTTCGGTGGGCAAGCTTTTCATCGCCGGGCTTGGCCCGGGGTTGTTGGTGGCGGGATCGCTAATGGCGCTTGTGCTGGTGATCTGCCGGGTGCGCGGCATCGGCCAGCGTGACGGCGAAGGTCGCGAAAGCGTCGGCCGCGCGTTGCTTGCCTCCTTGCCCGCACTGCTCGTGCCTATCGTCATTCTCGGCGGTATCTATTCCGGCATCTTCACCCCAACGGAAGCCAGCGCAGTGGCCGTCGCCGCCGCACTCATCGTCGGCGTGGGCCTTTACCGTGAGCTGAAGATTCGCGATCTGCCCGCGATCCTGACCAAGACAGTGATCGCCACATCGGCGATCATGATCATCATCGCAGCCGCCGCCCTGTTTTCGTTTCTGATCACCCGTTCTGGCCTACCCAACGATATCGCCAGATGGTTCCAGAACGTGTTCGAAAACCGCATCGCCTTTTTGCTGGTCGTAAACCTGTTGCTGTTGGTCGTCGGGATGTTCATTGAGACATCGGCCGCGATCCTGATTCTGGCGCCGATCCTGACGCCCATCGCCATCGCTTACGGTGTGGACCCGGTGCATTTCGGTCTGATTGTCGTCGTCAACCTGGCACTGGGGATGATCACTCCGCCGCTGGGGGTGAACCTGTTTGCTGCCTGTCAGGTTGCCGACCTGCCAGTCGAGAAGATCATTCCCCAGCTTTTCTGGTTCGTTCTGACCGTCTTTGCCGCGCTAATGGTCATTACCTATGTGCCCGCCATCACGCTCTGGCCGGTTGAACTGGTTTTCGGAGATTAAAACATGATCGTTCATTTCGCGGGGCTGGGCTCCATGGGACTGGGCATGGCCTGCACATTGGCGCGGGCCGGTCACACGGTACATGGCACCGATCTTTCGCCTGGTCGGGTGGATGCATTGCGCGCGGCGGGAGGCCATGCGCTTACGGCGGCATCGGACCACGCCGACGCCCTGGTATGCGTCGTGCTGAACGCTGATCAGACCCGTTCTGTGTTGTTCGGCGACGACGGGCTAGCCAGGCGGCTGAGGCCGGGCGGGGTGATCCTCTCTTGCGCCACCGTCACCCCCGCTTTTGCGATTGAGATGGAGGCGCAAGCCGCCAACGCGGAACTTCTGTACCTCGACGCACCGATCTCGGGCGGCGCGGCCAAGGCAGCTGACGGAAAGCTGTCAATCATGGCGTCGGGCACGGCGGCGGCGTTTGACGCGGCCCAGCCGCTGCTGGATGTCATGGCCGAAACCGTGCACAGGCTCGGGGAGCGCGCCGGCCCAGGCTCGGCGATGAAAGCAGTGAACCAGCTCCTGGCCGGAACCCACATCGCCGCCATGGCCGAAGCGCTGGCCTTCGCTGCCTCGCAAAACCTGGATCTCGCGCGCACGGTCGAGGTAATCTCCGCTTCGGCAGGCACCTCATGGATGTTCGAAAATCGTGCCCCCCATGTGATCGAGGCCGACTATGCCCCTCGCTCCAGCATCGATATCTGGCCCAAGGATCTGGGCATCGTTCAGGGCATCGCCGAAGACGCTGGCCTGCTGCTTCCGGTCGCGACAGCGGCGTTGGCCCAGTTTCGTGCGGCCTCCGCCGCTGGTTTGGGGAAAGAGGACGATGCCGCACTGACCAAGCACATAGCCAAGCAGAGCGGCATCGCGCTGCCGGAGAAAAAATAATGCTTCTGGGCTGCATTGGCGACGATTTCACCGGCTCGTCCGACCTCGGCAACACCCTGACACGGCAGGGCATGCGCAGCGTTCAGTATGTCGGCGTGCCCGACCAGCCCGCTGACGCGCACGTCGAGGCAGGCATCATCGCGCTCAAATCCCGGTCGGCCCCTGCGGACGAAGCGGTACGCCTCTCGCTGGAGGCCCTCGAATGGTTGCGCGCCCAGGGGTGCCGGCAGTTCCTGTTCAAATACTGCTCCACCTTCGATTCCACGCCCGAAGGCAACATAGGTCCCGTGGCTGAGGCCCTGGCCGATGCCCTGGGAGCAACCCGGGTGTTGGTCTGTCCCGCTTTCCCGGCAACGGGGCGGTCGGTTTACCAAGGCCATCTTTTCGTAAACGATCGCCTGCTCAGCGAAAGCGGGATGGAGAACCATCCCCTCACCCCGATGACCGATCCGGACCTTCGCCGCTGGCTTGCCCAGCAGATCAGCGGCACCGTAGGGCATGTGCCGGCAATCGTGGTTGCCCAGGGGCCAGAGGCGGTCCGCACCTGTCTCGACGCGCAGGATGCTAAGGGCCACCGTCTGATCGTGGCCGACGCCATCAACGACACTGATCTGGTTACCCTCGGCCAGGCCGCCATGAACCTGCCGCTGCTGACCGGCGGATCGGGCATCGCGCTGGGTCTGCCAGGAGTGTTCCGTGCGGCAGGCCTGTTGTCAGATACTGCCGGGAACTGGACCGGACAGAGCGGCCCGGCGGCGATCCTTTCGGGGTCTTGCTCGAACGCAACACGGGCGCAGGTGGCGCGCCACGCACGATCCAACCCCACCCGCGAAATCGACGCCGACGCGGTAATGGCTGGCGAAATTGACGCCGAAGTCCTCGCAGAATGGGCGCTGACGCAGGACGGACTGCCGCTGATCTATACCTCGGCAGATCCAGACACCGTGCGCGATGCCCAGCTACGGTATGGGCGCGACACGGTGGCCGGTGCGATCGAAACGCTGTTTGCTGCTACTGCACGGGCGCTCGTGGCAAAAGGCGTCACGCGACTGATCACGGCGGGGGGCGAAACCTCAGGCGCGGTGATCGAGGGGCTGTCGCTCACCCAGCTGGAAATTGGGCCCGAGGTCGACCCGGGCGTGCCGGTCATGCGCGCAAACGCCAACCTGGTACTGGCGCTGAAGTCTGGCAATTTTGGCGCACCGAATTTCTTCGCCAAAGCCGCCCAGGTCATGGCCGCGCCATGACAGATTCCAAGCTGCGCGAGGATATCTGCTTCTGGGCCGCATCGCTCTTTCAACGCGGCCTGACGGGGGGGGCGTCTGGAAATATTTCGGCACGCACCGAGGATGGCGGGCTTCTGGTCACACCCACGGGCGTCAGTATGGGGCGGCTCGACCCGGCCCGCCTGTCGCGGTTTGACGTGGCGGGCAACCACATCGATGGTGATCTGCCTACCAAGGAAATGCCGCTGCATTCGGCGTTCTACGAAAACCGCACCGGGGCCGGGGCCGTGGTGCACCTGCACTCCACCCATTCCGTCGCACTGTCCATGCTGCCCGAAACAGATCCCAACGACGCCATTCCCCCCCTCACCGCCTACGCGGTCATGCGGGTGGGCCGCGTTGCGCTGCTGCCGTTTTTCGTGCCGGGAGATCCGGCAATGGGCGATGCGGTGCGCGGACTGGCGGGGAGGCGGTCTGCGGTGTTGCTGGCCAACCACGGACCTGTGGTGGCGGCCAAAGATCTTGAGGCTGCCGTCTTCGCCATGGAAGAACTGGAAGAGACAGCGCGCCTTGCGTTACTGCTTCGCGGCACCGGCGCGCGCGCGCTGAACACCAACCAGATTGACACCGTCGTGCGTAAATTCAACGTGGAGTGGGACTGATGCGGTATTCGGCCAACCTGGGTTTTCTGTTTACCGAGCTGTCGTTGCCCGACGCGGTTCGTGCAGCCAAGGATGCAGGATTCGACGCGGTGGAATGCCACTTTCCCTATGACACACCCGTCGCTGATCTGCGCGCTGCGCTGGACGAAACCGGGTTGCCGATGCTGGCGCTCAACACTTGGCCCGGCGACCGGGCGGCCGGCGAGTTTGGTCTGTGCGCACTGCCCGACCGGCGCAACGACGCTCGGGCCGAAATCACCCGCGCGGTTGACTACGCCGCCGCCGCGGGCATCAATTCAGTTCATGTCATGGCCGGACGGACCGATGGCGGTGCACAGGCCGAAGCCTGTTTCGTCGACAACCTCCGGTTTGCCTGCGACGCCGCGACGGCGAAGAACCTCGGTATACTGATCGAGCCGATCAATACCCGTGACGTGCCCGGCTATCACCTGTCGGGCACCGATCATGCCGAACGGATCCTCGACGCGGTGAATCACGACTCCCTGCGCATCATGTTTGACTGCTACCACATGCAGATCATGCAGGGGGACCTGGCGCAATCCATCGAACGCTTGCTGCCGAAGATCGGCCATATCCAGATCGCCGCCATTCCCGGTCGGGGCGAACCCGATGCCGGAGAAATTGCCTATCCCTGGCTGATGACCCGTCTCGCCCAATCAGGGTACGATGGCCACATCGGCGCCGAATACAAACCCCGCGCCGATGGAGATACGCAAGCAGGCCTGGGTTGGCTGGCCGCATTCCGCGCAGCGTTGGCAACCGGCACGCAAAGTTGACCCCTTATCGGCATGCTAATCTGCCTCTCCATATGATGATACGTTTTATCGCTACCGAAATGCCCTTGAAGACGGCCGCGTTGGGACTCCGAGCGCACACGCCGCAACCCCAATCTCGTCAATCGTCTCGGTGGAGCCGTTGAACGGGCATTCTGCGGATTGGCCGACTTCCCAGCCTATGGTCAGGCACGGACATCCAACGAGCCTAACAAGCAGGAAGTGTACGTTTCTCGGTCCGGTGTGCGTTCGATATGGCTACAGCACGATCTGGCCAACTTCAAACTCCGGCTCAAGGCGCTCGAAACCAAAGTCGCTATCGACGACGCTATTCTCACAGAAGCCCTGGTTCACAGGCGCTTGAAAAGAAGAAACACGACGATGAAGGATGCGGCGAGGTCGAAACGGCCCATCCGGGCTATCTGGGTTCGCAGGACACGTTCTACGAAGAAGACGAGTTCCGGGGCTGCGCAACCGAACCAACAGGGGTACCGAATTCTGTGGCAGGCCGGACAAATACGAGTACCAGTTGTTCCTCGCCATCTATGATAATGACCATATGAAAACCAAAGTGAAGTCACCACAGACTAACGGCATTTGCGAGCGATTCCACAGGACGATCCAGCAGGGGCACTATCAGATCAGTTTCCGCAAAAATCCATTCGAAACCATCCAACAGTTCCAAGCTGATCTGAATGAGTGGCTGCACCACAACAACACAGAGCGCACCCATAAAGGCAAAATGTGTTGCTGAAGAACGCCTTTTGAGACCATGACCGAAGGCAAAGAAAGTTGAAAACAAAGTCAGACCCGATCGCTCATCGCCACAGAACAGATGAATTTTAGATCGAATGTAAATCTATATATAAAAAATGTAACACTAGGGGGTGTTGATGTTCACGATTCCCAAATCACCTGACTTCTGATTCAAGGTTGCAAACGGAGGAGAGCAACCTTAACCCGAAGAGTCCTATCCAATTCGCAAGGGGCGATCATCGAACCTTACTGCCTGGATAAAACCACCGACCCCGGACAAACCGGACGTGACCCACGGCTTTTCGTGGAGGCAGTCCTCTGGATCGTCCGCACGGGCGCGCAATGGCGCGAATTGCCGGGTGAGTTTGGCAAATGGAATTCTGTATTCAAGCGGTTCCGCAGATGGGTCAAAGCGGATGCTTTCTATCGTATGTTCAAGGTATTAGCCTCAGACACCGACCTGGAATACGCGATGATCGACGGTACGATCGTCAAGGTCCATCGTTCAGGACAAGGCGCAAAAGGGGGACTCTTTGCCAGGCCATTGGACGCTCTCGGGGGGGCATAACGTCGAAGATACTGGCTCTGACGGATGCGCTCGGTAATCTCGTCGATTTCTGTCTGATGCCAGGGCAAGCTCATGATCTGCGCGAGACCGATGCGTTGATCAGCGGCTTGTCCGCCGGATATTTGCTGGCGGACAGGGCCTTTGACGCGGATTGGCTGCGCAATGGCCTGCTGGATCGCGGCATAACCCCGGTCATACCGCCAAAATCCAACCGGAGGTTCCCGGCAGAGTTCGACAAGGAAACCTACAAATGGCGGCATTTGATCGAAAACTACTTTGGCAAACTGAAGGAAAACAGAGGGATAGCAATGCGCTCTTGCAAAACCGACCAGAGTTTCAAAGCCTTCATCTCAATTGCCGCAACGCTCATTCACACACGGTAAACGTCGACAGCCCCTAACCTGCATCACCTTCACCAGTGGTGTTTGCATTGGCTTTTCGCAGCCATTTTAGTACTGAATCCTGCTTGTTCTGCATGTGTCGGACCAGAACCTGGCTCAATTTTTTGCCATCGCGGGCTTCGAGTGACTGTATAATCTGTTCATGTTCGTTCACTGCAGCGGCCCAGCGTTCTTCTGACAAATTCGCAGCGTAGCGGGCCCTCTGCATGCGCGCAGACAGCGCCTGGCATGCATTTGTCAGGCTCGGATTTTTTGCGGCCAGGAGAATGGCGCGATGAATCTCCTGGTTGGTCTTGAAATAATCCGCCAGCATTCTCTTTCGGTAACTTTCCATCATCCCGTCGTGAAGCTGGCGGATATGACTGATCTCCGCATCTGTGATGTTGGCGCAAGCGAGTTCTCCGGACAGCGCCTCGAGAACACCCAGAATTGGAAATACTTCCTCCACTTCGTCGACAGTCACCACTGTGACCCAGGCACCGCGATTGGGTTCCAGTCGGACAAGGCCTTCGGCGGCCAGTACCTTGAGGGCTTCGCGCATCGGCGTGCGTGATACTCCAAACCGTTCACACAGGCTCTTTTCAGGTACCTTGTCCCCGGGCTCCAAATGCCTTTCGACGATAAGCGGACGGATGCGCTCCACCAGTTCGAGATGGAGTGACCTTCGTTCAATCATATTGGTATCGGTCATTGCACTCATTTGGTCTCAGGCATCCTGTTTTACGGACATGTCCAGAAGGCGGGCGACATGCAATGGCTTGCGGTCCGTGTTGTCACTGATCTGATGCCTGCAAGACGTGCCATCGGCAACGATGATGGCACCGGACTCTGCAGCCCGTACTGCTGGTAGCAGATCGAGTTCGCCCATTTGCAGGGAAATTTCATGGGTGTCTAGGCCATATCCAAACGCACCCGCCATGCCGCAGCAACTGGTCTCAACCTTTTCCACCGTTGAATCCGGAAGCATCGCCAAGACCTGCTCTATGCTGGACATCACGTTCATTGCCTTCTGGTGGCAATGGCCGTGCAGGATTATTTTCGCAGCTGGTGATTTCAATTGCAGGCGAAAATCCGGATTTTCAGATTGAGCGGCGATAAACTCTTCGAACATGAAGGCATGTTTTGCAATCAATGCCGTTTGCTTGCCGGGCAAGAGTGCGGGGATCTCGTCGCGCAGGGTCAACAAGCAGCTCGGCTCAAGGCCGATGATTGGCAGGCCTTTTTCAGCATAGGGAAGCAATGCCTCGACCAGTCGTTGTGCTTCTTCCTTCGCCTTGTCGACCAGTCCGACGGACAGGAAGGTCCGGCCACAGCAAAGCGGTCTGCCACCGTCGGCAGCCTTGACAACATCAAGCGATACGCCGCCGGCCTGCAGCACGCGGATTGCTGCGCGCAAGTTCTCAGGTTCGAAATAGCGGTTGAAGCTATCGACAAACAACACCGCCTGCGGCGCTGCGCTGTCTTTTAACTCGCTGTCCTTGAAGGGAGTTGCGCTCCATTGTGGAAGCGCGCGCTTTGCCGTAAATCCCGTGAGTGATTCAGTCAGTCTTGCCAGACCCGGGATCCGGTCACGCAAGTTCATCAGGAACGGGATCCTTGAAGCCCAGATCGCATAGCGCGGCATGAAGCCGACCAGCCGGTCGTGAAGGTTGAGACCGTTTTTCCTGGCACGCGCAGACAGTACCTCGATCTTCATGCGGGCCATGTCGACCCCCGTTGGGCATTCACTTTTGCATCCCTTGCAGGACACGCAAAGCTTCATGGTTTCGGCCATTTCATCAGAGGCGAATGCATCGGCGCCAAGTTGGCCCGAGATTGCCAGCCGCAATGTGTTGGCCCGGCCTCGGGTCAGGTCCTTTTCCTTGCGGGTGACACGGAAGGACGGGCACATCACGCCGCCTTTGAGCTTGCGGCAGGCGCCATTGTTGTTGCACATCTCGACGGCGCCCTGAAAGCCGCCACCACTGCCGGTCCACTCGGACCAGTCAAGCTCGGTGTGCATGTCGGGAACGGCGTAATCCGGTCCATAACGAAACAGCCGCCGATCATCCATCTTTGGCGGGGAGACAACCTTTCCCGGATTGAACAGGCCTGTGGGATCAAACCGCTTTTTGACTTCACCGAAATTTGCCACCATCCGCGACCCGAACATTTTCTCGTGGAATTCGGACCGCACGAGACCGTCGCCGTGTTCACCTGAATGTGAGCCCTTGTATTGCGCAACGAGATCAAAGCATTCCTCGGCAACCGCGCGCATCGTCCTGACGTCCTTGTCCAGTCTCAAGTTCAGAACCGGCCGGACATGCAGGCAACCGACCGACGCATGGGCATACCAGGTGCCCTTGGTGCCATATTTCTCAAAAATTCCAGTCAGTCCTGCCGTATACTCAGCCAGATCCGGCAGCTCCACGGCACAATCCTCGACGAAGGAGACCGGTTTTCCGTCGGTTTTCATCGACATCATGATGTTGAGACCGGATTTGCGGAGCTCGGCAATCTGGTTTTGCAGAACCGGATCGGTCACCGAAGTAACCCCGCCCCAGCGGTCGCCTGTTCCCGACCAGGAGAAACCGAGATCTCCCATCATCTCTTCCAGCTGACGCAACTTGACCACGTTGTTGGAGACATCTTCCTCGATGAATTCGACCAGCAAAAGCGCTTCGGGATTGCCGGTGACAAAGTTCTCTATGGTGCGCCGGAACATCGGAATGTCGCGCGCCAGCGCAATCATTGTCGAATCCACCAGTTCCACGCCCTGGGGCAGCAGGGTGACCAGGTGCTGCGCCGCATCCATCGCCTGATAGAAGGTTGGGAAGTGGCAGACGCCAATTGCCTTGCCCGCGATCAGCGGGGACAGCTTCAGTTCGATCGCTGTCGAATAGGCAAGTGTTCCTTCCGAGCCGACCAGCAGGTGGGCAAGATTGTTGGGGGCGGCCCTGGGCACAAGGGCATCGATATTATAGCCACCCACCCGGCGCATGACCTTTGGAAAGCGGGCATCGATCTCCGTTGCTTCTCGCGCCCCCAGGGCCAGAAGGTCAGCTGACAGCGCGGCGTAGGCCCCCGACTGTTGGGTGTTGTCTGGTCCGAAATGGTGCTTGCTGCCGTCAGCCATGATGGCCTCAATCGACAGCACGTTGTCGCGCATCATGCCGTAACGAATGGATTTTCCGCCGCACGAATTGTTGGCGGTCATGCCGCCGATCGTTGCGCGGGATGCGGTGGAAACATCGACGGGAAACCAAAGGCCATGCGGTTTGAGAGCCCGGTTCAACTCATCCAGCACTATGCCGGGACGGACCACACACCGCTTGTTTTCGACATCGAGCTCCAGGATTTCATTGAAATGCTGCGTGTTATCCAGAACCAAAGCTTCATTGACGGTCTGACCGCATTGGGAGGTTCCGCCACCTATGGCGAGGATGGGCACGCCTTGCTCACGTGCAACACCAATGGCGGCGCTGATGTCGTCTTCAGATTTGGGGCACAAAATCCCTATCGGCATCATCTGGTAGAAGGAGGCATCGGTTGCATAACGACCGCGGGAAAACCGGTCGAACATGATTTCGCCTTGTACGCGCTTGGAAAGGATTTGAGCAATATTCGACAAGTGAACCACCTGGTCAGAAATTTTGAGACAAGATTTTTGTTGACTTAATTATGAATTCAAAATGTAATATGCACAACAACAAACATGATGCGCGACCTCGATCAGGCCAATGCGGTCGGGCGAAAAGCAGACAGACTCCCGGGGGAATCATGAGACAGACTGGACAACACTTCTTGCAGATACCCGGACCAAGTTCGGTTCCGGGACGCGTTTTGCGGGCAATCTCGCAGCAGGTCATTGACCATCGCGGTCCGGAGTTTGCGAAAGTTGGGATGCAAGCCCTGAACGGCCTGAAGACAATCTTCAAGACCGATCAGAACGTTTTCATCTATCCCTCATCGGGTACCGGTGCCTGGGAAGCGGCGCTGGTCAATACACTTTCACCCGGGGACCGGGTGCTGATGTTTGAGACCGGACATTTTGCGACCTTGTGGAAGCGGATCGCCGAAAAACTGAAGCTGAAAGCCGAGTTCATCGAGGGTGATTGGCGCGGTGGCGCAGACCCTGATCTTATCGAAGCCTATCTGGCCGAAGACAAAGCGCATGAGATCAAGGCCGTCTGCGTTGTGCACAACGAGACATCGACCGGATCGGTCTCGCCGATTGCTGCCATTCGAAAGGCAATCAACAATGCGGGGCACCCTGCGCTGTTCCTCGTCGATACGATCTCCGGCCTTGCTTCGCTTGATTACAATCATGACGAATGGGGTGTCGATGTGACTGTGTCTGGTTCCCAGAAGGGCCTGATGCTGCCCCCTGGACTGTCGTTCAACGCGGTCAGCGAAAAGGCGATGGCTGCCAACAAGACGGCGGGCTTGTCGCGTTCCTATTGGGATTGGGCGGACATGGTCGGGCCCAACAAGACCGGGTATTTCCCCTATACGCCCAATACAAATCTTCTCTACGGGCTCAATGAAGCGATCGACATGTTGCATGAGGAGGGGCTCGACAACGTGTTTTCGCGGCATCAGCGCCATGGCAGGGCAACCCGCGCAGCAGTTCGGGCCTGGGGGCTGGAGGTGCTGTGCTCAAAACAGGGTCAGGAAAGCGGCGTACTGACTGCCGTTCTCATGCCTGAGGGGCACAGCGCCGATCAATTCCGGGCGAAAACCCTGGAGCATTACAACATGTCACTGGGTAGCGGTCTGTCGAAAGTGGCTGACCGGGTGTTTCGGATCGGTCATCTTGGCGATTTCAACGATCTGATGTTGTTGGCCACTTTGGCTGGTGTGGAAATGGGCCTGAACAAGGCTGACATTCCCCACAATACGGGGGGTGTAAGTGCTGCAATGGATTTGCTTCAGGGAGGGAGTTAACCCAGCGTGGCAACGACGTAAATTTAATAAATGAAGTAGGGGCTGTTGACGTTTACCGTGTGTGAATGAGCGTTGCGGCAATTGAGATGAAGGCTTTGAAACTCTGGTCGGTTTTGCAAGAGCGCATTGCTATCCCTCTGTTTTCCTTCAGTTTGCCAAAGTAGTTTTCGATCAAATGCCGCCATTTGTAGGTTTCCTTGTCGAACTCTGCCGGGAACCTCCGGTTGGATTTTGGCGGTATGACCGGGGTTATGCCGCGATCCAGCAGGCCATTGCGCAGCCAATCCGCGTCAAAGGCCCTGTCCGCCAGCAAATATCCGGCGGACAAGCCGCTGATCAACGCATCGGTCTCGCGCAGATCATGAGCTTGCCCGGGCATCAGACAGAAATCGACGAGATTACCGAGCGCATCCGTCAGAGCCAGTATCTTTGTCGTTATGCCGCCGCGTGAGCGTCCAATGGCCTGGCAGAGAGTCCCCCTTTTGCGCCCTGACCCGAGCGATGAACCTTGACGATAGTACCGTCGATCATTGCGTATTCCAGATCGGCGTCTGAGGCTAATGCTTTGAACATACAATAGAAAGCATCCGCTTTGACCCATCTGCGGAACCGCTTGAATACAGAATTCCATTTGCCAAACTCACCCGGCAATTCGCGCCATTGCGCGCCCGTGCGGACGATCCAGAGGACTGCCTCCATGAAAAGTCGTGGGTCACGTCCGGTTTGTCCGGGATCGGTGGTTTTACCCAGGCAGTATGGTTCGATGATCGCCCATTGCGAATTGGATAGGACTCTTCGGGTCAAGGTTGCTCTCCTCCGTTTGCAACCTTGAATCAGAAGTCAGGTGATTTGGGAATCCCGAACGTCAACAGCCCCTAGTCTACTGGGAGGAAAAGCTATGAAATTTATCGCAAGAATGCTTGCAACAACGGCAGCAATCGGAATCGCAAGCAGCGCCTTTGCTGCCGACATGACAATGAAATTCGGGCATGTCGGCGCACCTGGGTCGTTGTTCGAGGCCACTGCAAATAATTTTGCAGAGTGCGTCGGTTCGGCAAGCGGCGGCAAGATTGAAGTCCAGACCTTCGGTTCTTCGCAGCTCGGCAAGGACAAGGAGCTTCTGCAGAAACTCAAGCTCAGCCAGGTCGACTTCGCCTTGCCTTCATCGATCATGTCCTCGGTTGATGATGTGTTCGGCGTTTTTGAAATGCCTTACATTATCGCTGACCGTGATCATATGCGCCGGGTTCAGGATGCAATGATGGACACGTTCCAGTCTGCGGCCGAGGCAAAAGGCTATCACATCGTCGGTCTTGCAGAGAACGGCTTCCGTCACATCACCAACAACACCCGGCCGATCAACGTTCCTGCCGATCTTGAAGGAATCAAGCTGCGCACCCCGAACGGGGTCTGGCGTGTCGCTATGTTCAAACTCTACGGAGCCAACCCGACGCCGATGGCGCTTTCGGACGTCTTCACAGCATTGCAGACCGGCGTAATGGATGGCCAGGAAAATCCTTATGCGCAGATTGCCTCTGCAAAATTCCAGGAAGTGCAGAAATATCTGTCCATTACCGGCCATGTCTACACGCCGGCCTATATCCTTGCCTCACAGAAAAGCTTCTCCGGTTTGCCTGAAGATGTGCAGGCAATGCTGACCGACTGCGGAAACAAAGCGCAGGATTTCACTTACGAAACGGCGGCGCAGCTTGAAATTGATCTGCTCGATGTCATCAAGGCTGCAGGTGTGGAGGTCAACGAAGCTGACAAGGCTGCGTTCATTGAAGCCTCCAAGCCGATCTACAAGGCCTTTGCCGATGAAGTCGACGGCGGGCAGGAGTTGATCGACCAGGTTCTTGGTCTTGGCAAGGTCAACTGATTGATGATCGGGCAACAGGCCAGTCCTGTTGCCCGATGAACTTGCAAAGATGTCGCCGCATGGTGGTCATAGCTCGTTTGACCACTCGGAATTTCCCTGAAAAATCAGAACAGACAGGTCCGCAATGGAGCAAGCCTCGTCCTCCTTTCTACCTTCGACCATCTCGGTCCTGGGCAAGATACTCGAGTGGATTACGATATCCCTTATGGTCATTCTGACCGTGATCGTGACCCTTGCCGTCATTGCGCGCCTGCTGGGGCAGAGCTTTTCCTGGTATGACGAAGTGGCGGCGATCATGCTGGCATGGATTACCTATTACGGGTCGGCGCTTGCGGCACTGCACCGTCGTCATATCGATTTTGATACGGTTTTGCTGGCATTCCCCCCCGCGTTTAGGATGGCTGCCCTGCTGTTGGGCGAAGCAATCGTGCTGGTGTTCTTTATCCTGATGGCGCGTGCAGGATTTCAGGTTCTCGAAGTGCTTGAAGGCGATACCCTGGTTTCTATTACCTGGGTTCCAGTGCAGTTGACGCAATCGGTAATCCCGATTGGCGCCATACTGTTTATTCTGTGCCAACTTCTCAGTCTGCCTGGTTACTGGAAGACCACTGCTGCGGGGATTTCACTCGAACACGCTGAAATCGAGGACGAAGTCGAAGCTGAGCTTGAAAAAACAAGGATCGGGTCTGATGCTGATACTCGCCATTTTCATCGGATTGATGCTGATGATCTGCATCAATGTGCCCATCGCCGTGGCCCTTGCCATGTGTGGCGTCATAGGTCTGCTGATGACCGAAGGCGTCGACAGTCTGGTGACCATTGCACTGGATATGTATGACGGCTCGACCAATTTCTCGCTGATTGCCATCCCGATGTTTGTTCTGGCCGGCGCCATCATGAATGCCGGCGGCATCACGGACCGGCTGATCAATTTTGTCTCCAGCCTGATCGGATTTGTCCGTGGCGGGCTTGCCATGGTCAATATCGGGGTGTCGCTGTTCTTTGCCGAAATTTCGGGATCTGCGGTGGCAGATGTCGCAGCCATGGGGTCGATCCTGATTCCGCAAATGAAAAAGCGGGGCTACAGCAAGGAGTTCTCGGCGGCTGTTACGTCATCATCCGCCTCGCTTGCCATCATCATTCCGCCGTCCATTCCGATGATCCTTTATGCGGCCTCCGCCAACACATCGATTGAGCAACTCTTTGTCGCAGGAGTGGTGCCCGGTTTGCTGGGTGCGGCGGGCCTGATGGTCGTCGCCTACTTTTTTGCAAAACGTTACAATTTCCCGACCGAAGAGGCCTTCAACCTGCCGCGTGTGCGCGAGACATTTGTTGATGCTCTTCCCGCTTTTGCCCTGCCGATGATCATTCTCGGCGGCATCTTTGGCGGCTACGTGACGGCCACTGAAGCTGCAGGCCTTGCCGTTCTGGCGGCTATCGTCGTGTCAGCCTGGTATCGCCACATCGACTGGAGCCACCTGCGGCGGGCAATGCTCGATGGCGGCATTCAGACCGCGGTCGTCATGCTTCTGGTTGCAGCTTCCGTTCTCATGGGAGGCTTCCTGACCCGCGCCCAGATCCCGCAGCAATTGGCCGAAAGCATTCTGTCGATCACCACCGAGCAATGGGCAATCCTGCTCATCCTGAATTTCTTTTTCCTTGTCATTGGCTTCTTCCTGCATTCGGCGGCGGCCATCATCCTCGTTATCCCGATTGTGATCCCGTTGATTACGGCTGCAGGTATTGATCCGGTTCATTTCGGCCTGATTGTCACGCTCAATCTGGCCATCGGCCAGCAGACGCCACCGGTCGCCTCTGTTCTGATCACCGCCTGCTCGGTGGCAAGGGCCAATATCTGGGAAGTCTCGAAGGTCAATATCTGGTTTGTCGGGGTGCTTCTGGCGGTCCTGATGCTTTGCACCTATGTGCCGGCGGTGCCGATGTTCCTCGTGGAGTATTTCTACCGATGAGCGGGCCCACGCCTGAACTCACGCAGGAACTGCGCGGCAAGACACTCTGGGTTACTTTCAACCGCCCGGCAAGCCGCAATGCGCTGACCTTCGGCATGTACGAGGCGTTGGCCAAGATCTGCACGGATGCGCCGACAGACGGATCTGTGACCGCGATTGTCCTGTCTGGAGCCGGTGGCAAAGCCTTTGCTGCAGGCACCGACATGACCCAGTTCCGGGCGTTTGAGACGGCGCAGGATACGCTGGACTATGAGGCGCGGATCAACAGCGTTCTTGATGCCGTCGAGCGGTGCCCGTTGCCGACGATTGCTGCCATCAACGGTGCCTGCACCGGCGGTGGTGCATCAATTGCGGCAGCATGTGATCTGCGGATTGCGTCAGCCAGTTTAAAGTTCGGGTTTCCGATTGCCAAGACCCTTGGCAATTGTCTGGCGGCAGCGAACCTGGCACGCCTGTCAGATCTGGTTGGCGCAGGGCGTGTCCGGGAGATGATCTTCACGGCAAGGCTGATGACAGCCGATGAAGCTCTTTCTGTCGGGCTGATCAGCGAGATTTTGACAGACGAAGCCTCACTGCTGGCCCGCGCAGAGGACCTCGCAAATTCTATCGGCAATATGGCGCCCCTGACTTTGCGGGCAACCAAGGAAGCCATGCGCCGCAACCGGATGGCCACCAAGGTGGATGACGCCGACTTGATCACCATGTGCTACATGAGTGAAGATTTCCGCATCGGCATGGAAGCCTTCCTTAGCAAAACCAAGCCGGAGTGGACCGGCAAATGACATCATCGTTCGGCCCGCTCAAAGGGATGAAAGTCATCGAACTGGCCCACATCATGGCTGGCCCTGTTTGCGGGCTTATGCTGGCCGACATGGGTGCGGACGTGATCAAGGTGGAAAAACCAACCGGGGATGACAGCCGCAGGTTTGTGCCACCTGAAATAGAGGGTGAATCCGCAGCCTACATGATGATGAACCGCAACAAGCGCGGGATTGCCCTCAATCTCAAGGACCCTGCGGCGGTCGAGGTGCTGCACAAGCTGCTGCTCGATGCTGACGTTGTCATCGAAAATTACCGGCTCGGCACAATGGAGCGGCTGGGGCTTGGCTATGACGAGCTTTCAAAGATCAATCCGCGCCTGATCTATTGCGAGATTTCAGGCTTTGGCCGCACCGGTCCCTATGCAGACCGCGGCGGGTTTGACCTGATTGCCCAGGGCATGTCCGGGCTGATGGCAATCACCGGCGAAGGGCCTGGTCGCCCGCCAGTCAAGATCGCCCCACCTGTTTCCGATATCAATGCCGGTATTCTGGCTGCCATGGGGGTTTCTGCAGCCTATGCAAGCATGCTCAAGACAGGGCGTGGGCAGAAGGTTGATACGTCGCTTTTCGAAGCGGCGATCGTTCAGACCTACTGGCAATCCTCCATTGCCTTTGCAACCGGCGAAAATCCCAAGCCGATGGGATCGGCTCATCCCCTGAATGCGCCGTACCAGTCTTTCAAGACGAGTGACGGATGGATCAATGTGGGTGCGGCCAATCAGAGTAACTGGCTGAGGTTTCTCAACGTGATCTCTGCGCCAGAACTCGATGCCGACCCGCGATTTTCCTCAAACCTGCAGCGCATGAAGAACCTGCCTGCGCTGGTCGAGATTTTGGACAGTATCTTGAAAAAGGACACGACTGCGAATTGGCTCTCCAGGATGGAAGATGCCAAATTGCCAGCCGGGCCGGTTCTGGAAATTCTCGAGATGCACGAGGATCCGCAAGCTCTGGCCCGCGAGATGATCGTTGAAGTGGATCACCCGCGGGCGGGGCCGGTCAAAACCCTGGGACACCCGGTAAAATTCAGTAAGACTCCGGCGAAAATCACGCAAGCCGCCCCGATTCTGGGCCAGCATACCAAAGAGGTTCTGGTCGAGTTGGGTTATCAAGCTGCGGAGATCGAGACCTTGATCCGCTCGGAGGCCGTCATTGCGTCCTGATCTGACGCCGGAAGCGAAAGTCAGCACAATTGGAAACTTCAGGTTGGGGGGATCAAGTCGTGGAACTTAATTTACAGACAGCACAATCCATCATTTCGGTCGCGCTGGAATGGCGCAAGAAGCAGAACATGAAGCCGCTGACAGTTGCGGTTCTCGACAGCGGCGGTTTCCTAGTTGCCCTGGCTCGTGAAGATGGTGTGAGCAATCTGCGCCCCGAAATAGCGCAAGGCAAAGCGCGCGGCGCGGTCGCCATGGGATTGGGCTCGCGCGCACTCTTTGAGCGCGCACAATCGCAACCGTTTTTTATCCAGTCAATGAACAGCCTTGCTTCAGGATCGCTCGTTCCGGTGCCGGGTGGTGTACTGATAAAACACGGCAGCACCCTGTTGGGTGCCGTTGGAATCACCGGCGACTCATCCGACAATGATGAAGCCTGTGCAATTGCAGCAATCGAAGCGACCGGGTTTATAGCCGACGGTGGCTAAAGCCGCACGCTCTCGAGGGACACCAAGGGTCACCAGATGATAACCGACGCGGTTCGTGTCAGCCACCGGACACAGAAGTGCCGCCGAGCACTACCACGGCAATCGACATCAAGGTGAAGTCAACGGAGAGCATTTCCCCTTTGAACAAAATTAGATCCTCGTTCATGTTGGGATCGACGTTCAAACATACCCATTGGAGGAAAAGGCTTGGCCGTTAACTGGAGCGATTTGGACGAAAGCGAACAGACTGCGCTCAAGCGCCTCAATCGCGGTCCCTACCCCGAACTGCAGGCAGACATGGCCGAACGCTTGATCGCGCTTGGTATTGCCGAACGAAGACCACGTGGCGTCGGAATCAACAGGGACGGCCGGGAACTGGTAATCAGCACTTTACTAAATCACCGCCAAGATTGATTTGCGACCAATCATTCCGTCCGCCTGGATGCTTCCGGTGCAATAGAGAATGTTCGCAATACGGCAAAACCACACCGCTCCCTAACGACACCACCGGCAATTCGGCCCAACCACGCCAGGCAAATTTGGCACTGCTCACCTCATCAGTGGTGACTTCGAAGTGGTATATTACGCATTGTGAGCATGTTCCGAACGCAAAAAACATCGCTTCGGGCGCTGCTCTGATTTTCCCTTCAAGACCGGCTCAATCGCGAATGGTCAGCCCGACACTTTCCCATCCGGCAACTGCGCGGCTGACAAGCGCGTCGTCAGTGCACCAGGCACGGAAATGGCCCATGATGAAGTGCTCGAAATCCGGCAGCGCTTCCAGCAGCCTGGCTTTCTCATGCATTGCAGCCTCCATATCGTTTGCTTCCACCAGAAACCAAATCATATGGCAGTGGTAGAAGAACATCCCAGGCAATGGAGAAATTTGCATCTCCGCTACCGCCTCACCGGCTCGGCCCGTCATTGCAAGGCCGATGGCTTTGGGAACATGATACCAGCCAGGTTGGAGCGGATTGAGCGCGATTGCCTTGTCCAGCAATGGCATGGCCATGTCCCAATTCGCGCGCGCTGTGAAACATATGCCAAGCGCGGCCAGCATGTCCCCGTGACCGGGGTTGAGCGCCAAGGCTTGCTGGGCGGCCGCTTCAAAATTGTCGAACTCTCCGCGATGAAAACGCGCGACGGCCAAAGCCTCCTGGGCGGTTGCACTCTCGGGATCACAGATCACAGCTTTTTGTGCCTGTGACAATGCCTGTTCAAGGATTTCCTTGTCTGGCTGATTATCAATCGACACCCTGTACTCGTCGAGCTTGATCAAGGCCAGTGCCGCGTGGGCATCGGCGGAATCGCCGTCGGTTTCCAGCGCCTTGGACAGACCTTCCTTGATCGCCGACCGGTCAGTCTGATCCAATTGAATCCCGTACTGATGATATTGCGAAATCCAGTGATAGGTCTCCCATTTCTGAGACCGCCCCAATCCCACCCTGCGGTGCGCATACTGCCCCAACGGGCCGAACCTGTCGGCAATACGCGCAGCAATCATCTGTGCCATCTCGTCCTGCACCACATACATCGCATTCGGCGTCATCTCGCGACTGAAGTGTTTCGTCAGGATGACCGCATCACTGGAGGCAACCACCAGATTGATGGTTATATCGACCGTGCGTTCACTGATCCGGAAGCTCCCCTCCAGGACAAAATCCGGTCGAAAGCTCGCATACATCTGTGAAATGCTGAGTTTGTCTAACTTTGCCCTTTCGGTCGTCGATCTGGAAAAGACCGACAGCTCCCTGAACCGCGACAGATTTGCGATGATCTCTTCGGTCAGGCCAAGTGAAAAGGATTCCGTGTGCTTCTCCCGGCTGAAATCATCGAAAGGAAGAACTGCAATTGACGGACTGATGGAAACTGCAGCAGGCAAAGATTTTTCCGAATTATTTGGTCTCTTCCCGCTACAGCGAGCAAGGAATTCCGGTTCGTATGCACCCTTCGCGATCTTGATATGCACCGGATCTTCGACACCGTCCTGCGCATAGTACTGCTCCAGTCTTTGTCGGAGAGCGCGCGCCTGAACCCGGACAATCGTATCAGTTTGCGGGTCAAAGTCCTCCGGGCGGTCAAAAACATCCAGACCGATGGTGTAACCTTTCAGGCGATCAACTCGCCCTTCAAGACTTTCCTGCACAACGTGAGATAAAAACCGCGAGAGACGGGGGGCATTGAAGAATATCCGACTGTTCATGATGCGGGCCAGCTGGGTCTCCACGACCTCGCGGGGCAATGATGTCATCAGTTCCATGGCTGTGGCTCACTTATCATTGGCCCGGGACAGCAGTTTCACCTTCCGGTTCACTGTGATTCACTCAAGTCGAGGTCGAGATTATGGCACCCAAATATTGGCGGCATTGATGTACATCAAGGCGGCGTGTTCAAAGCATACGCATATACAGACACAAGAATGACGACCAAAGGGACGCCCCAAGGCAGTCATTCGTGTTCGTCGAAATCGAATGGAACAAAACAATTGAACAGAACCGAGTTGCAAAGCGACGAGGGCGGCGAAGCGTACTCGTAACTGCCGTCATTTTTCGATTGGGTTCGTAAGAATAATAACTGTCATACGAACAGGAGTGTGGAAATGACTACACCAAGCGCAATAGTTTCGACGCCAGATATTCCGGTTTTGGAAATGAATTCCGTTTCACATCAGAAACCAAATTTGGAGAACATATTCTACATAAAAAACAGATCCGCTAATGAGGATCTTTCAGCCGCAATTTCGATCAGACGTAAAAACACTGATCGAACACGCTGCGACAAAATTCGATCTCTTTTTGACACCAATTCATTTCAACAGCATTTTCAGCCAAACAACACGATATTGCTTCATGGCGAGGCTGTCGAAGAATTTTACATGGTTGTTTCTGGCACGGTTCGCTGTTGCACCATCAACGCCGAAGGCGCACGACAGATTTTTCGTTTTGCAAAAAAGGGTGAATTCATCGGTATCTCGGATGTCGACACTTGGCATTTCACCGCGGAAGCCGTCGACCATGTTATCTTGAAGTCCATTCCTCATGCGCAGATGAAGCAAGCCCTCGCAACCGATCTCGAACTGCGGGACGAAATGAGAGCGCAGGTTTGCAGCCAGTTGGAAGACCGTGAGCGGCAATTGCTGGCGATGGTCAGCGCCAAGGCCTCTGAACGCCTGCTTCATTTCCTGCGTGAGTTTGCGTCGTCAAGACCGGGAAGGGGTTACATCACGTTACCAATGTGTCGCCGCGACATTGCAGATCATCTTGGTTTGTCGGTGGAAACCGTCAGCCGCACATTCAGCAAGCTCAAACGCGAAGGTCGCATTGATCTTGCCTGCTCAGAAAAATATAAAATCTGTACGGAGACCAGCGTGGATACGGTTGATACGGCGGCGCGGCGCACTCCCTGTTTTGCCTGACGGCAAACCAGATCCAGGAAAAACCCTCTTCGCACCGTTTCTGATTTGGGGATCGGACCAAATCGGTCCCGCAACCCCAAAGGCTCGCTTGCGTGGTGGGCTTCTTTTTCCAGCGCCCTGAATGGTCCGCCAGTCAGAATTGACAATATGATCGTCTTCGCGGTCCTCTCTGCGCGCAGAAAAGGCACGGAACACGTGAACTTTGCTGGAGCGCCGGCACGCCTGAACTCATCAATCCGTTCCGAGCGATCAGCGGATGCGGCAGACAAGAACGTCTTCCAAATCCTCGTATCAGCCCGACGCCGCGAACATTGGACCGATGGCGTCACGCGGCGTTGTTACCAGTGCGGTGATTAGACCGTCTTGCTGGCGCCAAAGCCTTATTTTGACACGCGAGTACCAGCGCTGCCATCGAGGATGGACATTGCATCGGCCAGGCGGCCGATCCCCGAAAACCCACCACGATCCGCAAAATCGGCGGCGGCGCGCAACTTTGGCCCCATAGATCCCTTTGGCATATCAAGCGCGCGCGCTTCATCCGGTGTCAGCCGGTCAAGCGGTGTGGCGGCATCCGTGCCAAAATCCTGATAGACAGCATCCACATCGGTCAGCAGCAGCAAGGCATCCGCACCGATATCGGCGGCCAGAAGCGCACTGGCGGCATCCTTGTCGATCACCGCTTCAACCCCGATCAGACTGCCATCGGGCTTGCGCAGCACCGGGATGCCCCCTCCACCTGTACAAATCACGATCACGCCCTGATCCAGCAGCAAGCGCAATACGTGCAGATCCGGAATTTCCAGGGGCTTCGGCGACGCAACCACGCGCCGCCAATATTCTCCGTCCTGCGCAATCTTCCAGCCCGCAGCACTGGCCCGCGCCTCTGCCTCCTGCTTCGAATAGACCGGTCCGACGAATTTGGTTGGCACTGCGAAGGCAGGATCGTGCGCATCGACGATCACCTGGGTCAAAAGCGTTGCGACCGCATGATCGTGGCCGAGCGCGTTTTCCAGTTCCTGCTCGATCAGATAGCCGATCATGCCTTCGGTTTCGGCCCCGAGGACATCCAGCGGATAGGCCTCGTCGGGCTTGTAGGCCGCGCCCTGCAACGCCAGCAAACCCACCTGCGGACCATTGCCATGGGTGATGATCAACCGGTGTCCGCCGCGCACGATTCCAGCCAGCGCCTCCGCCGCTATTTTGACATTGGCGCGCTGCGTCTCTGCAGTCAGGGGCTGGCCCCGTTGCAGAAGCGCGTTGCCGCCCACGGCTGCGACAACCAGCATCTCAGGCCCCCAACGTGGCGACGAGAACCGCCTTGATGGTGTGCATCCTGTTTTCCGCCTGATCGAAAACGATAGAGGCCTCGCTTTCGAACACCTCCTCGGTCACTTCCATGGCGCTAATGCCGAATTCGGCCTCTATTTCCTTACCGACGGTGGTCTCCGTGTTGTGAAACGACGGCAAGCAATGCATGAAACAAACCCGCGGATTGCCGCTCTTTGCCATCACGTCTGCCGTCACCTGGTAGGGTTTCAACAATTTGATCCGCTCAGCCCACTTCTCCTTGGGCTCGCCCATCGACACCCAGACATCGGTGTAGATGAAGTCGACATCCTTGACGGCGTCATCGACGTCTTCGGTGATCATCATGCGTGCACCGGTGTCGGCAGCTATCGCCTCGGCCTCCGCGATGATGGTATCGCTCGGCCAGCAGGCTTTTGGAGCACAAAGGCGGACATCCATGCCCATCTTGACGCCGCCGATCAGCAGGCTGTCGCCCATGTTGTTGCCCGCGTCGCCAAGGAAGGCGTAGGCCACGCGATGCAACGGCTTGTCCACATGCTCCTGCATGGTCAGGAAATCGGCGAGGATCTGGGTCGGGTGAAACTCGTTGGTCAGCCCGTTGTAGACCGGCACACCGGAATATTGGGCCAGTTGGTTGACGACGTCCTGGCCAAAACCCCGATACTCGATGCCGTCATAGATTCGCCCCAGAACCCGGGCGGTATCCTTGACCGATTCCTTGTGGCCGATATGCGATCCGGTCGGCCCCAGATATGTGACACGCGCGCCCTGATCGTAGGCAGCGACCTCGAACCCGACGCGGGTTCGAGTGCTGTCCTTCTCGAATATTAGCGCGATGTCCTTGCCCTGCAGCTTCGGCACTTCCGTGCCGGTGTATTTCGCCACCTTCAGGTCCGCTGCGAGTTTGAGCAGGAAGGCAATTTCGCGCGGTGCAAAATCCCGCAAGGTGAGAAAATGCCGGTTTTTCAGATTGTAAGCCATTTGCGTAACCTTTCAGGTCAGACGGCATCACGTATGGTCGGGCAGCTCATGCAGTGGCCACCGCCACGGCCGCGGCCAAGCTCGGCACCGGGGATAGCCAGCACCTCGATACCCGCCGCTTTCAACGCGGCGTTTGTGTCGTCGTTGCGGTCATAACCGACAACCACGCCAGGCCGCAGGGCCAGCACGTTGTTGCCATCGTTCCACTGTTCGCGCGAACGTTCTTCCTCTGTGTCACCACCGGTCGGCACGATCTGCAGCTTTTTGTAGCCAAGCACCTCGGCAACGATGTCGAAGATCGGCCGTGGATCGTGGCGGAAACTCAGCGGCGCATTGCCCTCGCCGGGGCGGATGTCGTAGCAGATGAGTTCGTCGGCAACCTCCTTGAAGGTGGTGACCACATCACCACCGCAGAGCGTGAACACCGTGTCGAGATGCATCGCGGCGCGTGATTTTGGAATCCGGAATGCCAGCAACCGGTCGACCACGCCCTTGGCAAACAGTGCCTCGGCCAGTTGACCGATACCTTGCGGTGATGAGCGTTCGCCCATGCCGACCAGAACCGTGCGCTTGCCCACCGGCATGATGTCGCCGCCTTCCAGTGTCGCCAGGCCGTGCTCCTTGGTCGGGTCGCCCCAATGGATATTGGTCTTGCCGGCAAATTTGGGGTGGAACTTGTAGATTGCCGTGTTGAGCAGGGTTTCGGGGCGTCGCGCTGGCCAGTGCATCGGGTTGACCACCACACCATCATAAATCCATGCCGAGTTGTCGCGGGTAAACAGCGCATTGGGCAGCGGCGGCAGGATGAAGCCGTGCTCGCCGAGATAGCTACCGAACAGGCCGACTGGCTTGAACGGAAGGTCGTCTTCCGCCAGACCGCCGAGCAGGAATTCCGCCAGCTGCGTGCCTGGAAGCTCATCCATCCAGGCGCGCAATTCCTCCATCATGCCGACGCCGACCTGATCCGGGTTGATCCGGTTATCAAGCACGTAGGCGCGGCCTTCCTTTGTCTCCAGCGTTTCGGCCAGAAGCTCGTTGACGTCGAGAACCTCGACACCTTCGCCGCGCATCGTGGCGGCAAAGACATCGTGATCCTTCTGCGCCTGCTTGACCCAGAACACATCGTCAAACAGCAACTCCTGACAATTCGCAGGGGTCAGGCGGCGATGGGCCAGTCCAGGACGGCAGACGATAACCTGGCGCAGTTTACCGGTTTCGGAGTGAACCCCGAGAGCTTGATCAGTCATTTTATTCACCTTTCCGAGACCTAAATGAGTGCGGCAATGCTGAGTGCGGCGCAGGACAACACCACCAGGATCAGCAACAGCGGCCAGATGAAAATGAGCCATTTGTCATAGGGAACCCGGCCGATCGCCAATCCGCCAACCACGACCGCATAAGTCGGGGCGATCAGATTTGTGATACCGATGGCTGTCTGGAAGGCGGTGACGGCGAGGTCACGGCCTACGCCGGCAAAATCCGACAAAGGCGCCAGAATTGGCATGGACAACACGGCAAGACCGGAGGTCGACGGCACCACGAAACTCAGCAATGCTTCGGTTCCGAACATGGCGTTCACGTAGGCAATGCTCGACATGCCTGTGATCTTTCCCTCGAAGTAATTGAGGATCGTGGCCGTGATCATGCCATTGTCCATGATGACGACGATGCCGCGCGCCAGGCCAATAACCAAGGCGACGCCCAAAAGGTCACGCGCACCTTCAACGAAGGCAGTAGTCATGGCCTTTTCACCCATCCAGCCGATAAAGCCGATCACGATGGTTGATCCCAGGAAAAGCGCGGACATTTCTGCCATCCACCAGCCCTGCGAAGACACACCCCAGATCATCACCACGAAAGTGGCGGCAAATACGAGCAGGATCAGTTTTTGTTTAGCGGTGAAACCCGCAGCTTTGGTGACGTCGCGATCCTTGAGGAAATGGGCCTCATTCGACGCCTTCCGATCCGCCACGACCGAGCGCTGAGGATCCTTGCGAACCCGCTCGGCATACCGCATCACGAAGAGTACGGCAGCCAGCCAGCTCAGCCCAAGTATGATGAAACGCAGCACCATGCCTTGCGTGAAGGGAATTCCGGCCGCATTCGAAGCGATGGCGGTTGAAAACGGGTTGATCGTCGAGCCAAGCACACCGATGCCGGCGCCCAGCATGATGATTGCCACAGCAGTGACCGCATCATAGCCCGCAGCAATCATCACCGGGATCAACAATGGGTAAAAAGCCAACGTCTCCTCGGCCATGCCATAGGTGGTGCCGCCCAGCGCAAAAAGCGCCATCATGACCGGGATCATCCACTTCTCGCGGCCTTTCAAATCGACAATAGCCCGTTCAATGCCTCTGTTGATGGCGCCCGTCGCATTGACGACGCCGAGAAAGCCGCCAATCACCAGCACGAACAGCGACACATCAATCGCGTTGGCTGTATATGCGGAAGGGTCATAGAAGCCGGCGATGGGCGCCATCAACACTGCGATCAGCCCCTGCGGTTTCGGGTCAACCACTTGGTAGGTTCCGGGAACCGGGGCATTCTTGCCCAATGCCTCGTTCATTGCCTGGGTGTATTCACCAGCGGGCATGAACCAGGTCAGCGCCGCCATCAAAACAATCAATACAAACAGAATTGTATAGGCGGAGGGAAACCGACTCTTGGTATCTCCTCCGAGGCTGTCTGTTGTTTCCAGATCGGTAGCCATCGTGTCTCTCCTGTTATAGCCGTAAGTCTGGTCTCACCTGCAAATGGACAGATGAACTCAGACGTTGAGGCATAGATAACCGGAGATGCAGGTTCGGAATTGACGTACGTCAATGGGTAGACCTGGCGTCATTTTTTTTTGGCTTGGCTGCGAACATATTCTCAACGCCCGGCGCAACGCAGCTGAAGCGGGAGAACGGTAGCCCTCCCTCCATCATGAAACACTCGATCTCGATCCCCGAGAATTGACACTCGTCAATCCACGGATTGCGCGATGCGTCATGTCTGATGTTGGCGATGGCAATCGATAATGGAGATGATCATGAGTGACAGAATGAAAGCAGCGATAGTGCATGATTTCAGCCAGCCAGTAATACGCGAAGAAGTTTCGACTGTTTCGACCCCGATTCCGAGACTAGGCGAAGCTCTGGTAAAGGTCGTCGCCACTTGCGTTTGCCCTACCCAGCTTCACGTACAAAGCGAAGACTGGCCGCCGGTGTCTGCGCGGTCCATCATTGCCGATTATGAAAACACTGGCGCCGATATACCCGTGAATGCGTTGGTTACGGATACCGCGAAACATGTGATCGAGGCCGTAGATGATGGTCCACATGGTGTATTGGTCACCACCGTCCCGGTTTCAGTTTCGGTCTCTGTGTTCGCTGAGGCGCTGCAGATAGTGCTGCGCAAGGAAGCAACCACTTATAATGGTCAGTTTTCTGGTGAGTCCCCGACACCACTCTTTGAGGTAGTGCTCGTGCACACCACGACGCGCGATTCCATGGTTCTCACTCATGAGCACTTGGTTGAAACGGTCGAGTTACCGGAGGATGACGAGGTTACAGTACTCATTCACGGCTCTGAATTTGACAACATCAACAGCGTTTTCGTCGATCTGGAGACCAGCAAGGCTGGCGGCAGGGTCATTATAAATATCTAAATTATCAGCAAATTGTATTGACGACTAACCTCCTCCAACTCGCTCGGACAAAATCCGAGGCTCGATAGAAGAGATAAGAACAAAGAATAATTATGAATGGAATAGTAAAGGTCGCGGTCCCTCGACACCGACGTGCTGGGAAGCCAGATTGCATTCCCGGCTGCCCATAGCGGGCTCGACATATCGGTCTACGACATCAGCCGGATAAACTCGATCTGGCGCGCTAACGGTTCGTTGCATTCGTTGCCCGGCAAAATTGATGTCAACGCCCCCCCAATTATCAACCCGCGGGGTCCCGTGAAAGAGCGGGGAGTACGGCTCAATCCGCGGCGTATGTCTGTTGGTAAGCCAAATCAAATCGCTCATGCCAATATCTCCTGGCACCAGTGAATCAGACTGCAATCCGTCCCCCAAAGCATTTTGATGCGGCCTGAACCCAGGTCGTTACCAATACTTCCCGGCCCCGCTTCAATGAGATGAAGCCATCGTTATCCTGAAACGTTTGAGCGATGTAATGAAGAACAGCGCACTCAACCCGGCCATGACGACAAGGTTTATCCAGACGGTTTCCAGCCCTGCCCCACGATAGAGGATGGCCTGAGCAAACGCGACGAAATGTGTTGACGGTGAAGCCTGCATGACGTTCTGCAACCAGACCGGCATGCTTTCCATCGGCGTCACGCTCCCCGACAGCAGGTTCATGATGACCAGAACCGGCAAAGCCAGCAGCCCGAACTGAGGCATGGAAGTGGTAAATGTCGCCAGCAGAATACCGAGCCCGGTTACCGAGACCAGATAGAGAACCGTTCCTGCGATGAACAGCGAAATCGAGCCGGCAATCGGAACACCCAGGAGCGTCTGCACCACCAGCCAAAGCGACAGGACCGCAGCTATGATTATGGCCAGACCATTGGCCCAGATCTTGGCCACCATGATTTCCGACGGATTGACCGGCATCACCAAGAGATGCTCGATCGTTCCATGTTCACGTTCCCGGATCAGGGCCGCTCCCGTCAGCAACACTGACAAAATGGTGATGTTGTTGATGATCTGCATGACGGAGGAAAACCAGACGGAATTCAGGTTTGGATTGAATTTCGCCGTCACCACCAGATTGATCGGCAGGGCCGTCGCGCTATCGTTGCCAGAGACGAATTTTGAGATTTCCTCGCTGACAATCTGCTGAAGGAACACCGCGCCATTGCCGGCTTGTGCCATGGCTGTTGCATCAATGTTCAACTGGATTTGCGGTTGCAGCCCAGCCAGAACATCAGCTTCGAAACTCGGCGGAAAGGTCAGCACGAAGACATAGCGACCGCTGTCCATCATGGTGTCGATCTGATTGGCCTCGATCGGTTCAGGAACATTGAATGTAGGAGGCAGGATCGCTCCGAGGATCCGCCCGGTCAGCGCCGACCGATCATAATCCACATAGGCAACGGAGGCATTGGAAACCTCCAGCTTTGCGCCTGTTGCGACCGAATAGACGGCAACACTGAACACATAGAATATAAGAAGGACCAGGGCCGGATCCGCTCGCAGGCTGCTCAATTCCTTGAGTCCGAGGCGAAACACGTTGGAGAGCCATTGTTGCATGTCATCTCTCCTGTTTTTTGAGTGCGAGTATGGATACGGCGATGAACAGCACCGCGAAACCCACCAGCATTGCGTGGTTCGGCCACAGTTCCGAAAATCCAAGACCTTTGGTGAAGGTGCCTACACTGATCTCTTCATACCAGGCCGAGGGGAACGCCACACCGATCAACCAGCCGCCCCCAGAGAGGGACGACACAGGCACGATCAGACCGGAAAAATTGACTGCCGGAATGATGGCAATGACTGCCGCCGCAAAGGTTGCAGCCACCTGAGTCTGGGTGAAAGCCGAGATGAGCAGGCCGAAGGCTGTCGTTGCCAGGACATAGAGCACTGTGCCCGATAGAAGTGCTGCAACGGAGCCTTTTATGGAAACCCCGAAAACTCCGTAGGAGACAAGGATCAACGTCAGAAAGCTCACCAGCGAAATGACGACATAGGGCAATTGCTTGCCCAGTATGAATTCTGTGCGCGTCACCGGGGTTGACCGGAAATTGGCGATAGACCCGGTTTCCTTTTCGCGCACCACTCCCATAGCCGCCATCATCGCGGGGATCAGCACCAGCATCAGCATGATGACCGAGGGGATCATCGCGAAGACGCTCTCGAAGGATTGATTGTAACGAAACCGGGTCTCGATACTGGCTGCGGACATATCAATTTTGCGGCCGTAGGTTCGCTCGATTTGCGCTTCAATATAGGCCTCTTCCAGACCAAGCAGATAACCGCGCATGGTTTCTGCCCGAAACGGCATGGCACCGTCGACGGAAACATTGATTTCCGGCTGGTGGTCCAGCAACAGATCACGTCCGAAATCCGGCGGGATCTCGATTGCGATGGCCAGTTCTGCACTTTTCATACGTGCCTCGAGCTCGGCAGAACTGTGCGCTGCGGGTTGCTCTGAAAAGTAGCGGGAGCCTGAAAAGCTCTCCAGCAACTCTCGGCTCTCGATGCTCTGATCCTGATCGTAGACGGCATAGGGCAACAATTTGACATCAAACGAGATGCCGTAGCCGAATGTCAGCATCAGGATGATCGGGCCAAGCAGCGCAAAGGTCAGGCGCAAGGGATCCCTCAGGATTTCTACCGTTTCGCGCCTTGCGAAGGCCCACAGGCGAGCCGGATCGAAATTTCGATGTTTCGTTACAGCCGATTGCCGGATCGAATCCTCCAGCTCAGTTTCCGGCGCCGCCTGATCTGCATCGGCCCCCGCAGCCTCGCGAAGATAGCCGACAAAGGCAGTTTCCAGATTGCCGTCGCCCTTGTCCCTCGCCAGTATGGCCGGCGCGCCGACGGCAAGCACCTTGCCCGCATGCATGAGAGAAACCCGATCGCAGCGCTCGGCCTCGTTCATGAAGTGGGTCGAGACGAAAATTGTAACGCCGTGGTTGCGCGACAAATCGATCAGATGCTGCCAGAAGGCATCCCGTTCCACCGGATCGACGCCCGAGGTCGGTTCGTCGAGAATGAGGATTTCCGGTGAATGGATGACGGCCACCGCAAGCTGCAGGCGTTGCCGGATCCCCAGAGGCAAGCCAGCGGGATGCTTGTCGGCATCGTCGAGCAAATCGAATGTGGTCAGCATTTCGTTCACGCGCGCTGCACGCGTCTCTGCCAGCAACCGGTAGAGTTCGGCGTGCATTTCAAGGTTTCTGCGCACCGTCAGTTCGCTGTAGAGCGAGAAGGATTGCGACATATAGCCGACCCGCTGGCGGGTTATCATGTCACCGGCATCCAGCGGCTCGCCGAACAACAAGGCCTCGCCTTCGGTGGCGGGCAGCAAGCCTGTCAGCATTTTCATCGTGGTTGTCTTGCCGCAACCGTTTGATCCAAGAAAACCAAAGATTTCACCACGTTCGATCTGGAAGTCGACATGGTCAACCGCGACAAAATCCCCGAAGCGACGCGTCAGCCCTTTGGCTTCGATGGCTGGCGCATCGTCGGTGTGCTGGCGAGGGGGAACCACGACATCATGATGCCCCTCACGCTCGGATTCGGGCAACAGGGCGATGAATGCCTTTTCCAATGTCGGCTGGCCCGTATGATCGCGAATTTCGGCAGGCGTGCCGGTTGCGATCACCTTGCCGGCCGACATCGCCGCAAGCCAATCAAAACCCGCGGCCTCTTCCATATAGGCGGTGGCTACGATCACGCTCATGCTCGGGCGCTGCTTGCGGATCCGATCGATCAGTTCCCAGAACTGCTGGCGAGACAGAGGATCGACACCTGTGGTCGGCTCGTCAAGAATCAATAGATCAGGATCGTGGATCAGCGCAGAGCAAAGCGACAGCTTCTGCTTCATGCCCCCCGAGAGCTTGCCCGCCGGCCTGTCAATGAACTCGCTGAGGCCGGTAGCCCGCAACAATGTGTTGATCCGGGTACGGCGCTCGTTTTCTGACTGGCCGAACAGCCGGCCGAAGAAATCCAGGTTCTCGAAGACAGTCAGCGTCGGATA
Organism: Hoeflea sp. Naph1; assembly: GCF_046837775.1. Lineage (GTDB taxonomy): Bacteria > Pseudomonadota > Alphaproteobacteria > Rhizobiales > Rhizobiaceae > Hoeflea. The sequence goes on from NZ_CP177286.1 coordinate 4,638,599, forward strand.
GAGGTTGCGGCCAAGCCCCTGAGGCATATAGGCGATGCGATGATTGCATTGCTTCAGGTGATTACCGTCCCGGATATCGCCATCCAGCACCATGACATCGCCACTTTGCAGCGCTTTCACCCCGCCAATCAGAGCAAGAAGTGTCGATTTCCCGACGCCATCCGGCCCAATCAGCCCTGCCATGCAGCCCGCCGGAATATCGAGCGTCACATCCTGCAATGCCACGACTGCATTGTAGCGATGGGTAACCGATGACAGATGAGCGACCGAGGCGCGGGTCATTGCGGCAGCTTCACCGCGAGCGTATCGGGCCAGACCTTTGTCTCGTCAAGCCGGACATAGCCGACGCCTGCGACGCCAGCCTTGGCCTGCTCCTGATGCTGTTCCAGCAGCTTCGGCGGGATAGTGAGCTTGACCTTGAACATCAATTGCTCACGTTCACTGCTGGTTTCCACGGTCTTCGGCGTGAACTGCGCAGTGCTGGCGACAAAGGTAACCTCGGCCGGGATCACATATTGCGGGATCGGGTCGAGAATGATGCGTGCTTCCGAACCGATTGCCAAAATCCCGGCTTCGGCGGCGGGCAGATATATCGTCATGTAGATGTCGGTCAGGTCGGTGAGCGTCACCACCTTGCCGCCCGCTGCAACCACTTCACCGGCTTTAGCGAGGATGTATTGAACCCGACCGCTTTTGGGAGCAACCAGGTCGGCGTCGGCCCTGACGCTCTTGAGACGATCCACTGCCGCATTGGCGGCGGCAATTGTTGCCGTCGCCAGATCGATGCCGGCCTTGGCAGCCTCGACACCGGCCTGCGCGGTCGTCATCGCGCTTTTGACCTGGTCGAGTTGTTCCTGCGACGCATGCCCGCCATCGGCCAATGTCTGAATGCGTGCCAGCGTTGAACGGGCAAGCGTCAGCTCGGAATTGCGCTGGTTGAGCAAGGCTTCAGCTTGAAGTTTTTGCTCCCGTGCCTGCATGATGGCAGCTTCGGCCTGATGCAACTGGGCGTCGATTTCAGCCGCGTCGATCTGCGCGACAAGCTCACCCGCCTCCACCCATTGCCCCTCGGCAACGAGGACCTTGGCGATCCGGCCCGCCAGTTTGGTCGAGACATCGATGCGCTCGGCTTCAATGCGCCCATTGCTCATGGCAAAGCCCGGCGGAATATCGGACTGCTGCGTGCTGACCCAGTAGCCATAGGTACCGCCCAGAATCACAATCATGACGGCAGCGATGATGCCGTATCGTTTCCATTGCATCCGTAATTCTCCAATTTTGTCGATTGTGGATCACACCGGCCCGCCGGATTGCTGTTTGCGGTAAGCCGGTTGGCCGTTGCCGCCCGCTTCACGCCAAATGCAGTGGCGTAGCAGCATGCTTGGCCCCAAGCAATTTCCCATATCCCTAGGCGCGGTTGCTCGGCATGGCGTTGATCAAAATCAACTGGCGAACGGGGAGCCGAGTAGGATGGTAACGGTGACACGCCCTTTAATGCCCTCTGACCAAGACGACACGGCTTGTCGCTAATGCTCAGGCCATGGCGCGATGGTGAGTATTCTTGCCACGACGGGCACGATCAAGGCGATGGAACCGGAGTTCAGGACCGCTCAAGCGTTCGAACGCCACGCTCTGATGACAAGCGGTTTTTTAGCGCTGGTATTGGGAACGCAAAGAACGTCCCTGCGGGCGTTGTTTTAGGGACAATTTGTCATGATTTTGGTTGCGGGGGCCTGAATAGCCCCGAGTTTTCTAGACGCCCGCGGTTCCCGTTTTTTTTGCTACCGTTCGAATTCAGCGGGCGACAGCATTCCGTTTCTCACATGCTTGCGCTTCGGGGTGTAGAACATCTCGATGTAGTCGAACACATCCCTCCTGGCTTCTTCGCGGATCCGATAGATTCTGCGCCTTAACCGTTCACGCTTGAGCAAATTGAAGAAGCTCTCAGCGACCATTGTCACACCCGAAAATATTGAAAGATGATTACCTTTCTCCGGTTGGCGAGAAGTTTGCAACCGAACCCAGTCCGAAACGCCCTCAAACTCGGAGCCACATGAACAGACCGGCTGACATTCAGCATTAATCATTGATTAACCATCGTTTGCGGAACTACATTCGAAAAACTTAAATTAGCAATCTGCAAACCATTACCTCCGTAATACCCACCTGCTCGCAAAGAGCCACTTCGCATGACGCGGAGATGAAATTTGATGTGGGGTACATGCACATGATGTGCACGAAATGGCCGGCGTTGCTCGCCGGATTGCTGGGGCTTTGCCTGTTGTGGCTGCCATTGAGCCTTCAGGCACAACTGATTTTGAGTCTCGCTGCGCTTGGTGTGATGTTTTTCGGCATGACCAGGCCCGAGAATACGGTTTTCCGTCTTGTCACTTTCGTTTTCTGCGGTGTGCTGGCTTTGCGTTACGCCTTCTGGCGGACGACTGAAACGCTGCCATCATTTTCGGAACCGATGAACTTCATTCCCGGCGTGCTTCTTTACATTGCGGAAATGTACTGCCTGGCAATGCTGGCGGTCAGTTTTTTCATGCTTTCCGATCCGCTCAAGCGTGTTGCACCCAAGGTTCGTTCGCTGGAGGAACTGCCGAGCGTCGACGTGTTCATTCCAACCTACAATGAAGACCCAGAATTGCTGGCCGCGACTCTCGCTGCTGCCAAATCCATGATCTACCCCCGCGACAGGCTGTCGATCTGGCTACTTGACGACGGTGGCACCGAAGCCAAGCGGTCGAACAAGGATCCGGCAGTCGCACTCGCCGCCAAGCGGCGTCACGGGCAGCTCAAGGCGCTCTGCAAAGCCATGGGCGCCAACTATCATGCACGCCAGAAAAACGATCACGCCAAAGCCGGCAACCTCAATGACGGGCTGCGGATCTCAAAGGCCGATCTGGTTGTCGTTTTCGATGCCGACCATGCCCCGGCGCGCGAATTTCTCAAGGAGACGGTGAGCTTCTTCAAGGAAGATCCCAAACTGTTCCTGGTACAGACCCCGCACTATTTCCTCAATCCAGATCCGCTTGAAAAGAACCTGCGTACGTTCCGCTCGATGCCGTCGGAAAACGAGATGTTCTATTCAGTGCTGCAGCGCGGCCTGGACAAGTGGAACGCCTCCTTCTTCTGTGGTTCAGCCGCGGTTTTGCGCCGCAAGGCGCTTGAAACTGTGGGAGGATTTTCAGGGCAGTCGATCACCGAGGATTGCGAAACCGCGCTCAGCCTGCACGCCAAGGGATGGCATTCGGTGTATGTCGACAAGCCGCTGATCGCCGGATTGCAGCCGGAAACCTTTGTCGCCTTCATCGGCCAGCGCTCCCGTTGGTGCCAGGGCATGCTGCAGATTCTCATTCTCAACCGGCCCTTCCTTGCCAAGGGGCTGACTGTCGGACAGCGCATTTGCTATGCCGGTATCAACCTTTTCTGGTTGTTTCCGTTGTCGCGTCTGGCATTCATGCTCTCGCCGCTGCTCTATATTTTCTTTTCGCTGGAGATCTACCAGGCCAATATCCAGGAGTTTGGCGTTTACGCACTGACTTATCTGATCGCCTCCTTCGGCATGCAGAGCTACCTCTATGGAAAGGTGCGCTGGCCCTGGGTGTCGGAGTTGTATGAGTACGTACAATCAATAATGCTTGTGGGCTCCATCTTCAGTGTGATCCGCAATCCGCGCAAACCGACTTTCAACGTCACGGCCAAGGGGCAGACACTGGATTCGAACGGGCTCTCACCCATCGCCATTCCATACTTCGTGATGTTCTTTATGCTGCTGGCGGCAGCAGCCTATTCGATGTGGCGGCTGGCGACCGAACCGGTCGCTTCGGACTTGCTGTTGATCGTGGCGCTCTGGAACATGATCAATCTCGGCCTCGCAGGCGCGGGCCTGGGCGTTGTCGCCGAGCGCAGGGACTTGCGCCGCAATCAGCGTCTGCCGATCCGTCGCCATGGGCTTTTGCGGCAGGGCACCCACACCTGGAACATCATCCTGATCGATGCTTCAAGCGGAGGCGTGTCGGTACAGTTCCCCGAGCACGAACCCGATATCAACCCGGACTCAGCTTGGTCCGGCATGATCGAAGTACGCCGCGGCGGTCGGCCAATCTCGTTCCCCGTCACCATCCGGTCCGTCCGCGAGGTGGATGGAACCAAAATGTTCGGTTTTGCCTATCCCGAGCGGGTGCCGGAGACCTTCATGGCAATCGCCGAAATCATGTACTCCGACCAGGCGGCGCTTCAGGATCGTATCAGCCGCCGTCAGGTGCGCCTTGATTTCGTTCGGGGAACTCTGCGCTTTACCCTGTGGAGCTTCACCGAATCCTTCCGGGCCATCAGCTATCTGGTCGGTCTTGGCAAAACAAAGAAAACCATGTCCCATTCCGATGCGCCGATGATGGTCAAGCAGAACATTGCCCAAATGCCAGGGGTGATGCCGGGAACGCCGCCCCAGATGGCGACACCAATCGCGGAAGTGCAAGCCCATGCGTAAACTGATGTCCCTGATTGCGACTGCGCTCGTTCTTGGAACTGCCGGCACACAAGTAGCTCCGGCGCAGAGCCTTTTGTCGGATGCTCCGGTTACCGCTCCGGTCGTGTCGCTGCGCGGCCTGGGAGAAAGCACCATCCTGTCGACCCGGCCCGTTGCCCGGGCCAGCGTCGAGCGTGACGCAGGTCTGGCAGCTTTCGAACAACCCAAATCGGCGCTCATGCTTAGTGGCGAGGATGACGTACTCAACCTGACATTCGTTCTCGATGCGCAGAGGGTCGCCGCTGGCGGCGATCTCGTCATCGCCTACCGCAATGCGGTCTCGGTTATGCCGGAAGCATCGATGGTCTCGGTCATGGTCAATGGTTCACCCGCCGGAGAGTTTCCGGTCCGCTCGCCATCCGGCTTTGACACGCAAGTGCTGGCCCTTTCGCCTGCGATGCTGCGGGCCGGAGTGAACGAAGTCCGTGTGCGCGGCGTTCAGCGCCACCGGGTCGATTGCTCGATGGAGGCCACCTATGAATTGTGGACCGAGATTGACTACCGCTCATCGGGGTTCCGTTCAAACTCCCCCGACAGTGCTGATGAATTTGCCAGCCTGCGCACTGTGGGCCGCAACGATAACGGCCTGACGGATCTGCGGCTGATCCTGCCCACTGGGTCCGGCGTTGACGCCCTCAACCGGGCGGCGCCGATGATGCAGATATTGGCGCTTGCACTCAATCGGGACGACATTTCGGTCACTCTTGCTGACAACGAGGGCAGCGGCCCGGGCGTAGATCTGTTTGTCGCAACCGATGATGATCCGGCGTCGCTTGATCTGGTTCGCGGCGAAGCATCCTACGGGCTGTCGATGACAACGCACACCGATTCTGGCCGGGCGCGCGTCGTGCTGCATGCCGCCACCGCCCGCGAGATTCCAGACATGTTGCTGAGCGCCATACAGGGTCCGCTCAAGGCAGCGCTCGACACAGGCATTCACGCCAAACGCAAGGGCGAGATTCACGCGGACGCCTCAAGTGTCTATACCCTTGCCGACGCCGGCTATGTCACAACACCATTCAGCGGTCGACTGTTTCACACAGCGTTCGACATGGTTATGCCAGCCGACTTCTATCCGGCCGAATATGCCACAATGGATTTGGTCTTGCACGCGGCGACATCGCCCGGCCTCAAGCCGACCTCGCAGTTGCTTGTCCGGGTCAATGGCCACATCATCAAGAGCCTGCCGATGCGCGACACGGATGGCGAAGAGTTTGCAGGCCGGAGGCTGGAATTGCCGCTCAGGGCATTCCGCCCCGGCCACAACCAGATCGAATTGCTGGCCGAGCTCGAACGCGCCGCAGATGATCGCTGCATCTTCGCCGAGCGTGATGATTCCGCGCCGCGTTTCATTCTTCTTGATACCACCGAAATTCGGGTTCCGGCCCTTGCCCGTGTCGCGCGCTCTCCGGAACTCGCAGCTCTGGCAGGATCGGCCTATCCGTACGCAGGATCGGCTGGTGTTGACGTTCATACGCTCAAGCCGGATGCCAATTCAATCTCCGCGGCACTGACCATGATTACCAAGATGGGCCTTGCGGCAGGTGAACCGGTGATGACGCGGCTGGTTTTTGGTCCACGTGATGCGGGTGCTACCAGCAATGCGATCGTGATTGCGCCCCAACACGCGGTCGGGGACTTGGCACGACTTGGTGCTGGCGGGGTCTCTGCAACGCCACAACAGATCGATTTTGCCCGGATCCCTGTTTCCCTTGATCTTGTCTCGACCTCGTCGATCAACCTGCCGGGTGCAGCCGTTCCCATGGCGATGACCACAGATCCGGCTGTGCTTCTTGATGCGTTCCGCCAGACCACGCACAATCTCGGCCAGGGCGGGGCGACGTCGTTCAATTTCAGTCTGGGTATGAGCGATGCTTTCCAGTCGCTTCGCCAATGGCTGAATTATGAGCGGCCCTCCGACGCTGCGCCGGTCACCGAGCCACGCCGCAAGGCAGTTCTGTCGCAACGGCCCAGCGTATCTGGCGCCGGCGTGGTGACCTGGCTGACCACCGATTCCCCCCTCGATATGATCGCGGCTTCCGACATGCTGGCCGATCCGGCGGTGTGGAACAATCTGGAAGGCGAAAATGTGGTGCTTGATCTTGATGCCCATTCGATCACAACCACCCGGTCAAAGTCCTACTTCACCCATGACGTCGAGGATTTTGGCCCCGGCAATCTGCGCCGGATCGCGGCGGCATGGTTTTCCGATCATTTCCGCATCTATGTGGCGCTGGTGCTTGCGCTGATGGCCGTCTTTGCTGTCTGGGTGGGCCGCGCAGTGCCTCGCGCCGGCGTGAGGACAGACCAATGAGCCGTCACGATCATTCCACTGCCCGGCCCCGAACGGGCGGGCGGGCACCGATATCGACGATCAGATGGGGGATGGCGATCCTTGGTGCCGGAGTTTTGGGGTTGGCCAGCGTTCAGCCAGTGTCAGCCGAAGATTCCGTCCGGATGCTGATTGCCAATTCCCGTCAGCCATTCCCCGCCGACATTACCGGCCCCCCGCCATTGCTGGACGTCCCTCAGGGGGAAACACAAACGCGACCGACGGAGGCCGTGCAGGCGCTGGATCCAGTCGAGACCGCGGCCCTCTATTTTTACGCCAAGGAACGTCAGACCGAACGGGTCGAGGCCGAAATCAAGCGACTGCAAGCCCTGCATCCGGGATTCGTGCCGCCCAAGGATCTTTACATCACAGCGGACACGATCGTTCTCGACGAGACCGACCTTTGGGCCCTGTTCGCAAACGATGATTTCACCGGGATCGATGCCGAGATCATTCGCCGCAAGGCTGAAGACCCTGCGTGGGAACCGACACCGGATTTCCAAGACAAGCTCACGCACAAGAAGCTGCGCGTGCGCATGAAGGAACTCACCGAGGCCCAGGACTGGCTGGCGCTGATCGACATCGGAGCAAGGATTGATCCGGCAACGGAGCAGGATGTCGATCTGGTCTGGATGCGCATTGATGCCTTGTCAGCAGCAGGGGATCGGAATGGTCTGGCGCGGACGCTGCGCGGCGTTCTGGTTCGCGAAGGCAAGGAGCGTCTTTCCGACGAAAACCTGATCATCACCCTGCAGAAAGCCCTGAGGGATTTTCCGGCAGCCGAGATCCGGCAGCTGGCGGCGACGCTGTGGCCGGAAAACTCGGAAATGTATCTACCCTCCGTGCTGCGGCTTGATCTGGCGCGAAAGGAAATCTCCGAATTCAATACTGACAAGGATGCCGCGCCGGTCTCGCCCGATGCGCTGCGGCTATTGTCCGTGGAAGCCCGGAACAGCCGCAAGCCGGAAGATCTGTCACTGCTTGGCTGGCATGACCTCAAGATGGAAAATCCTCAGGCGGCGGAAGAATGGTTTTCGATCGCCATGGAGGTCGCGCCCGACCCGGAGAATGCCAAGGGGATGTATCTGAGCCTGTTTCGCCAGAAGCAGGACAAAAAGGCCTATGAGTTCGCGGCAACCCATCTGGAAGATCTTACTGACGATGCGGTGTTCCTGATGAATGTGCTCTCGCCGCGCTTTGGCAAGCCGGACGAAGGTGCCATCAGCGCCGAGGCTGTCCACGCCTATTCGACTGCCATCATGGAGACGAGTGCCGCCGGCCATGCCGAGATTCTTGGCTGGTATGCCTACAATTCCCGGCAATTCGACGCTGCCGAAGCCTGGTTTCGCCAGTCCTATGGCTGGGAAGCTTCGGCTGACCGGATCAAGGGACTGGCGCTGACACTTATGCGGCTCGATAACAAAAAGGACTACGCTGCCCTCAAGCAGGAGTTCGCCGCAGTCTATCCCGACATCTGGCCTGAAATCACCGTCGCCTCTGTCCCCAAGGCCCGCAAGGCAGCTTCTGTCCGCACCCCTGCCGCGGGGGTCAAGAGCAACTACGTCAAGCATTTCGAAGCCAAGAACTACTCCGCATGCCTGCGTGACATCGATCGCCTTGGCGCCAGGGCCTCAAAGCCGTCAGTTGCAGTCATCCGCGGCTGGTGCGAACTCGGCTTGAAGCGATTTGGCGAAGCCCGGGTTTCATTCGAAACGGCCATGGCTGCGTCGGGGCAGGTCCGCTTGGATGGCATCTATGGTGCTGGCCTTTCGCTTCTTGGCGCCCGGCTGACCGATGAAGCCGAAGCCCTGATCACGGCCTGGCCATTGCCGGCAGCACGGGAGCGCGAACTCAAGACCGAAATCTATTACCAGCGTGCCCGGTCTTCGTTCGATCACAAGCAATTCGATCGCACCCTTGCAGCTCTCGATGCACGTGCCGGCCTGGTGGCGGAATCCCGGGACCTCATGCAGATGCGGGCCTGGGCCCATTATCATCTGGGACAAACACAACAGGCCAAGGCCATATTCCGGCAGCTTAACATGGTCATTCGGGACAGCAGCTCTCTGGCCGTCATTGAGCTGATCAAAAACAGTGAGGGAAGATGAATCTCATGATGCCGCGTTCGCTGGCCATGATGGCCTTGGCATTGTCCGTGACAGGATGTGCCACCGGGGAAGATTCCTCCATGTTTACCGGTTCGATCAAACCCGTCGCGCCGACGCTGATTTCGGATGTGTCGCCTGAATACGCCGCAGCCTATTTGCCACGAGTCGCGGGAAGGGTGGAATCGGTCAGGCAATCCTCAAAGCCCGACCATATTTTCCAGACCGTGCTCTATCCCAATGCCGGATATGGCGACGGCGAGAACAAGCTTTCGGTCTCGATCGCGCCGCCCTCATCAGGGACATCTTATTATCAGGCCCCGTCGAGGCGCGAGATAATCAGCGAGATGAGGACCGAACTGCCCGGCGTCGCCATGCAGATTTCAACTGCGATTGGCCAGAACTTGCAAGGTCCATTCGGCTATGCCATCGGCCAGCGCGCAACCGGCGGATCCTGCATCTTCGCCTGGCAGACTGCCACGGACGTCAGCCGTACCGACAAGGTTGGTGTCGGTCGATTGATGCGCAATCGATATGCGGCCAAGGTTCGCTTGCGCTACTGTCATCCAACAATGAGCGAAGACGGACTGGTTGCGTTGATGAGTGCGATGCGGGTTCGTGAAATTTCAGCAAGTACAGTTGAAATGCTGCGCTTTGCCGAAGGCTCAGGTGTTGCAGTCCAGCCAAGTTATGCCGCCGTGACAGTGCAAGCCCGTCCTAAGGCAAGTCCAGTTAAAGTTACTGTCAAACGGGTCAGAAAACCGGTTTCCGAAGAGGTCGCATCGCCGGCAAGCAACGCGCCGCGGATACTCAAGCCCGGTGAACTGGCAGGCTATGCTGGCGCGCAGGCCAAATCGCCTGTCGTCAACAAAGCCTCTACCGAACCTGACGACATGGTGAGCGTGCCTGCCATTCCCATGCCGGGTCGGATAATCTCCCTCACCGACAACTCGCCGATCGAAGACTGACCCTGACCTGCCCCCCGTTGGTCCCTCATTCATAACGAGAGTCTGCGGGTTGGATTTTGGTATTCGTCTTCATCGTCTGGTGCAAGCGCGCCGGGCGCGGAGCCCTCAAATTGCTCAAGCGCTCGGCGCGCTTGCTGCGGTGTCTGGTTGCCGAGCGACGAGTGTGGCCTGACGGTGTTGTAGTCGTATCGCCAAAGGGCCAACTTTCGCCGGGCATCGTCCAAGGTGCCGAAGATCTCCTCGTTCAACAGCTCATCGCGTAGACTGCCGTTGAATGACTCGATAAAGGCATTCTGCTGCGGTTTTCCGGGGTCGATGTAATGCCAGGACACCTCGTTCTTGTCCGCCCATTTCAGGATGGCGCGACTGGTGAACTCGGTCCCGTTGTCACTGACAATGCAACCGGGTTTGCCATAGATCCTCACCAGCGCGTCCAATTCCCGCGCCACCCGCTCGCCCGAGATACTGGTGTCGGCCATCAAGCACAGGTTTTCGCGGCAGCAATCGTCGATCACCGCCAGGATGCGGAACTTGCGTGAAGCGCCGAAGCTGTCCGACAGAAAGTCCAGCGACCACCGCGCATTTGGGCGCGCCGCCTCTGGCATCGGTGTGCGTGTGCCACGGGCCGCTTGCGGCCACGTCGTCGCTTCACCGAGAGCCCTTCCTCGCGGTAGATGCGGTAGAGCTTCTTGTGGTTCATGGTCATCCCCTTGCGTTTCAGCAGGATGCCGAGCCGGCGGTAGCCGAACCGACGCCGCTTGCCAGCAATCTCCTGCATTTCCTTGCGGATCTCCGGACAATCCGGCGGGCGTTGGCGCCGGACTGTCTTTGGATCGACACCGACAAGCCTGCAGGCCCGGCGCTGCGAGATGTCGTGATCTCGCAGCGCCCTGAGCGCTGCCTCTCGCCGCTTGGTCAATGTCGTCAGTTCTTTCCCAGCAGGTCTTTCAGCACGACGTTGTCCAGCATGGTATCGGCCAGCAGGCGCTTGAGCTTCGCATTTTCGTCCTCCAGCGCCTTCAACCTGGCCGCCTCGGACACCTCCATGCCGCCATACTTGGATTTGAACTTGTAGAACGTCGCCGGGCTGAGGCCATGCCTACGGCACACCTCTGCCGTCGGCATCCCCGCCTCTTGTTCCTTGATCATCCCGATAATCTGCGCCTCGGTAAAACGGCTCTTTCGCATTCGTCTGCTCCTTCAAAGTTGGCGCAGACTCTACATCACGGTGAGGGATTTCGCGGGGGGCAGGTCAACCCTGCCCTACCCCCTCCGCGGGGTATCCATTTTTATCTACTTCCGGCGTTGTTGTTACCAAGATAGGCCGTTGATACGTCGGACGGTGACTTGGAGTTGTCGATCTCGCGCAACGCCAGTTCCCGGTACAGATTGCAGTGAACCGCGCCGGGTTTGCCGGAGGCTCCAACTCCTGAGTAGGATGGAGCATCATGAGCAAGACAACGAACAAGTTTCCCCCGAAGTGCGTGAACGCGCGGTGCGTTTGATTCTGGACAATCAGGACCAGCATGAATCGCGTTGGCAGGCGATCCTGTCTATTTCATCGAAGATCGGCTGTGCGCCGCAAACGCTGAACGACGGGGTCAAGAAGGTCGAGGTTGATACTGGCCAACGTGGCGGCATCGCGACCGAGGTGGTCGAGAAGATGAAGGCCCTCGAACGCGAGAACCGCGAGCTCAAACAAGCCAATGAGATTCTGCGTAAAGCGTCCGCATATTTTGCTCAGGCGGAGCTCGACCGCCCATTCAAACGATGATCCGCTTTATTGAGGTTCACCGTGCTGATCATGGGGTCGAGCCAATCTGCCGTATGCTGCCGATTGCCCCTGCCACTTTCTATGACTACCTGGCCAAGCGCGCTGATCCATCGCGGCTATCGGATCGAGCGGTGAGTGATGCACAACTCAAGCTCGAGATCGAGCGGGTCTTTGAGGATAACCTCAGCGTCCATGGCGTGCGTAAGGTCTGGCACCAGATGCGGCGAGAAGGCTTTGAGATTGCGCGATGCACCGTAGCGAGGCTGATGAAGGATATTGGGATTGAAGGCGTCATCCGCGGTAAAGAACCCAAAACAACGATCCCTGATAAGACGCTACCTTGCCCGCTGGACCGGGTGAACCGTCAGTTCCACGCGCCTGCGCCAAAAGTGCTGTGGGTCAGCGACTCCACCTATGTCGCGACGTGGCAGGGCTTTGTCTTCGTCGCTTTCGTCATAGATGTATTTGCGGGCCGGATTGTCGGATGGCGGGCAAGCCGCACAGCCAATGCGGGGTTTGTTTTGGATGCACTGGAACAAGCCATTCATCAACCCAGACCCGCGCAGGACAAGCTCGTTCACCATTCGGACCGTGGGTCGCTATATCTATCGATCAAATACACGGAACCGGTTGGCCGAAGCCAAAATCGCCCCTTCCGTCGGCAGCGTCGGGGATTTCTATGACAATGCAATGGCCGAGACAATCAACGGCCTGTTCAAAGCGAAAGTCATTCATCGTCGCGGCCCATGGAAGAGCTTTGAAGCCGTCGAATACGCCACCCTCGAATGGGTCGACTGGTTCAACAATCGCCGCCTGCTGGAACCGATCGGAAATATCCCACCAGCAGAAGCCGAAGCAAATTTCTATGCCGCTCTGGAAAGACAAGACTTAGCCGCATAACTTAAACCAACAGCCTTTGGAAAAACCGGTGCGGTTCAATGGAAACGGAGTTCAGGACCGCTCAAGGGCTCGAGCACCACGTCCTGATGACACGCGGGCTTTTGGCGCTGGTATTGAGAACGCAAAAAGCGCCCGTTAGGACGCTATTGATGGCATGGATTTCATATCGTTTTGATTGCGGGGGCCTAGGGGCTGTTGACGTTTACCGTGTGTGAATGAGCGTTGCGGCAATTGAGATGAAGGCTTTGAAACTCTGGTCGGTTTTGCAAGAGCGCATTGCTATCCCTCTGTTTTCCTTCAGTTTGCCAAAGTAGTTTTCGATCAAATGCCGCCATTTGTAGGTTTCCTTGTCGAACTCTGCCGGGAACCTCCGGTTGGATTTTGGCGGTATGACCGGGGTTATGCCGCGATCCAGCAGGCCATTGCGCAGCCAATCCGCGTCAAAGGCCCTGTCCGCCAGCAAATATCCGGCGGACAAGCCGCTGATCAACGCATCGGTCTCGCGCAGATCATGAGCTTGCCCTGGCATCAGACAGAAATCGACGAGATTACCGAGCGCATCCGTCAGAGCCAGTATCTTTGTCGTTATGCCGCCGCGTGAGCGTCCAATGGCCTGGCAGAGAGTCCCCCTTTTGCGCCCTGACCCGAGCGATGAACCTTGACGATAGTACCGTCGATCATTGCGTATTCCAGATCGGCGTCTGAGGCTAATGCTTTGAACATACAATAGAAAGCATCCGCTTTGACCCATCTGCGGAACCGCTTGAATACAGAATTCCATTTGCCAAACTCACCCGGCAATTCGCGCCATTGCGCGCCCGTGCGGACGATCCAGAGGACTGCCTCCATGAAAAGTCGTGGGTCACGTCCGGTTTGTCCGGGATCGGTGGTTTTACCCAGGCAGTATGGTTCGATGATCGCCCATTGCGAATTGGATAGGACTCTTCGGGTCAAGGTTGCTCTCCTCCGTTTGCAACCTTGAATCAGAAGTCAGGTGATTTGGGAATCCCGAACGTCAACAGCCCCTAGTTGCACAGAGACTTGTAATCTGGCATCGCACCAAAAGCCATGTTGTAGTTTTTTCAGCTTTCAGCTGAGCCTACCTCATGTAAGGAATTTGCTGGTCGGGCGCGATATCGACGTTCCGCTCCAAACCATCGTTGATCTGGTCGCCGAGAGCGGTCGATGCTACTATCCCTCTTTCAAACGCCTTCGAAACCAGCCGAAGCCATTTCCTTTCGACGCAACGGGATCAATCGGTCGTTTTCGTGGATGTTCGTTCGGAGCGCCTCTGGTAAATTTTACTATACCCGCTCCCCGTTAGCCTCAGGCGTCTACCAGCCAGCGCTCCAGGTTGGCCTTGACGAAGGCATCATCGTTGAGCTCCGGATAGAGCCGGTAGACCCTGTCGATGGCCTCGGATTGCCCGGGGCTGAGGTCCTCATCCGGATCAAGGCACCAGCGGCCCTCCAGTAGCCCTTGCCGCCTGAGCACCTCGTGACAGCCGGCGATCACTCCGTGAAAGGCGTTGGCGACATCGAAGAATGCCGCATTGCAGTCAGTGACCGCGCTGTCGAGCGCCAGCACATTCATCGGGACCGCGTCTTGCTGGCTTGCGGCCTTGCAGCGTTCGAGAATACCCACAGCCTTCTGGGTCCATACTGACCAATGGCCGAGCAGTCCGCCGGCGAAGTGCAAATTGCCAAGCTCGGTGCGAAACGGCGTCACCAGATCGAGCACGATGTGATCGTCATTGCCGGTATAAAGCGTAACCCGGTCCCCCGCCCTGGCGGCAGCAACGCCGGCCATGACGTCGAGTGTGGCATAGCGGTTGAACGGCGCCACCTTGATGCCGATGACATTGTCGATGCCCGCGAACCGGCGCCAGAACGAGGCGCCCAGCGCCATGCCGCCCACCGCGGGCTGCAGATAGAAGCCTATAAGCGGCATCTCAGCGGCAATGACCTGACAATGTTCGATCAATTCGTCCTCGCTGCACCCCTTCAATGCTGCAAGGCTCAGCAACACCGCGTGGTAGCCAAGCGCGCGTGCGGTTCTCGCCTCGGCGACAGCCTGAGCGGTTCTGCCGGCCACACCGGCAATCATCACCAGCGGACGTTCGGTCCAGTCTGACACAGTCTGAGCGGCGGCCTCCAGCACCGGCAGGTAGAGCCCAACATCACGGATGGCGAACTGGGTCGTGTGCACGCCGACCGCCAGCCCCCCGGCCCCTGCATCGGCATAATACCGGGTCAGCGCTCGTTGACGCTGAACATCGAACTGCCGCTGGGCATTGAGAGCCAACGGTTGGGCCGGGATCACGACGCCATCGCGAAACCGAGCGAGGACATCTGCGGGAATGTCGGAAAAATGCATCTGACGTCCTTTGAACGGGCGGGTGGTTTAAAACTCAATAGGCGCCGTCGCGCACCTCGAAGCCGGTCGGCTTGCCCAGACTCGGCATATCGCGCGTAACCCAGTCGGCAACCCAGTCCAGCATCTGCTCGAGACTGACCTTCGGATATCCCATCAGGCCGAAAGCCTTGCCGGCATTGTTGAGCCAGGCCGTCTGCGCCTCTTCGCCAGAAAAGATTGGCTTCTTGCCGATCTTTTCGCCCAGTCGCTCCGCCAGAAAGCGGATCGAAAGGGTTTCCGGGCCGGTGATGTTCAGGGCGCGGGCAGGGGTTGCGCAATGCCGCAGCGATCGCAAGGCCATGGCATTGTTGTCGCCCTGCCATATGACATTGACATAGCCCGTGGTCAGATCCACCGGCTTACCGGCCAGCACTTTGCTGGCGATATCGTGCAGCACGCCATAGCGGCAATCGATGGCGTAGTTGAGCCGGAACATCAGCGTGTCGGTGTTGTTTCGCGCCGCTTCCCATTCAATGGCGCGCTCGCGCCCGACGCAGCTGTTGGCATATTCGCCCAGCGGTGTGAGCGGATAATCCTCGGTCGCCCCACCTGAGGTGATCGGCACGAACGGATAGACGCAGCCGGTTGAAAACGCCACCAACCGGCGGTCAGACAGGCCGCCCGCTACTTGCGCCGGCAGCAATGTATTGGTGGCCCAGGTGAGCGCCGGCGTGCCCGAGGCGCCAAATTTGAAACCGGCAATGAACAGCACGTTCTTCACATCTGGCAATGCCGCGATTTGGTCCCGGTCCAGAAGATCGGCCTTGATCGTCTCGATCCCTTGCGATTGGAAACGCTTCAGCAATGTAGGATCAGAAAACCGGGCGACGGCAATGACGCGCTTGTCGGGTGCGGCCCGCTTTGCCATCCGTGTCAGGCTCGGGCCGATCTTGCCGGTTGCCCCCAGCACCATGATGTCGCCATCGATACTGGCCAGGTCGGCGATGACATCGTCATCGGGGCGTGACAGCCTCTCCTCCAATGCCTCGATGTCGGCAAAGCCGGTCGGCACGCGGTCTGCGTCGTCCTGGTGCTGCATTCTTCGGCTCCCGTTTGCAGAGATGATCTGAGTGTCAACTAATTAGTTGATAATCGAGCCGATAATGGATCGTGTCAAGTGGATGGCGTTGCCGGAGCACGAATTCGTATGGCATTGAGCGCGAAGTCGACGATGTGCGCCCTGCGCTCATCCATCTCCGCCTCGCCATCCAGTGAACGGCTGAAGGCGTAGCTCAGCGTGTGAATATTGGCAAAGTAGAAGAACGACATGCCGGCGATCGACAGATAGACATGCAGCGGGTCAAGACCGCGGCGAAACACGCCATCTTCCACGCCACGCTCCAGCGTCTGCGCGATCAGGTCGATGATCGGCTTGTTGACGGCCTGCACGGCCCCTGCGTCTTTCAGATGGCGACCGTAATGAATGTTCTCATCGACCAGAATGCGCACGAATTCGGGCGATTGACGCAGGTAATCGAAGCTGAACTCGACAAGCTTGCGCATCGCTTCTTCCGCCGGAAGCGAACCGAGTTTGAGCGCCGCCTCCTGTTCGCGAATCTCTTGATAGACCTGTTTGAGCACGGCGGTGTAGAGCCCGTCCTTGTTGCCGAAATAATGGTAGACGAGCTGCTTGTTGCTTTCTGCGCGCAGGGCGATATCGTCGACGCGCGCGCCTTCGAGCCCTCCGACCATGAAAGCCTCACGGGCTGCCGCGAGCAATTGCTGGCGCGTGGATTCGCTTGTCTCGCGCCTGGCTTTGCGCTTTTTCGGGGCTTCGGACATTTTTCAACCATTCAGTTGGATACTGTTGACTTAGGTTCTAACCTACAGCATGCTCAGCGACAACCATGCGCCGATAATCGTGGCGCAGCAATCGGGGATGAGGCTATCTTGCCTGAGGTCGCGAGCAGCAATTCAACAGGGCCGGGAGCAATGCTTCGACTGCGCTGGGGCGTGCTCGATCACAATGCGATCTGGCTGATCCTCGGCCTTGGCGTGCTGGCGGCGGCGCTGTGGGTGCCGGCCTTCCGCGATCCCGAAAACCTCGCCAATGTGCTGCGGCAGGCCGCTGTTCTAGGCGTGCTCGCCATCGGCCAGACCTTTGTCATCACCGCCGGCATGATTGATTTGAGCATCGGCCAGATTGCCGGGCTGGTGGTGGTGCTGAGTTCCGCACTGCTCAATGGCGAGGCAGCGATGACACTCCCCGTGGTGGCGCTGATGATGCTGATTGGCGCAGGCATCGGCCTCCTCAACGGAACGCTGCTGAATATCCTGCGGCTGCATCCGCTGATCCTGACTTTCGGCATGCTCTCTGTGCTGCAGGGGGCGATCTTCACCTACACGGACCGAAGCATCGGCCGCACTTCCGATTTACTCGCCACACTTGCCAATGGCTCTGTGCTGGGGCTGCCGCTATCGGCAATCGCCGTGGCGGTTCTCGCCACAGCCGGCCACCTCGTGCTGACACGAACCCGCTTCGGCTATCATCTGGTGGCCGCCGGCGGAAACCCGGAGAGTGCGCGCCGGGCGGGCATCAATCTGCCGCGCGTGCGGCTCGCTGTGTTCATGATTTCCGGCGTCACCGCGGCATTGGCCGGATTGCTGCTGGCAGGGCGGCTGGGGACCGGATATCCGCTGGCCGGCAATGGGCTGGAACTGGACGCCATCGTCGCCGTGGTGCTCGGCGGCACCGCCCTGTCGGGCGGACGCGGCAGCGTTGTCCGCTCGCTCGGCGGTGTATTGCTGCTCGCCTGCATCTCGAACCTGCTCAATCTGCTTGAAGTTTCCGCCTATCTGCAAATGTTCATCAAGGGCGCGATCGTGATCCTGGCCATTCTGATCAACCAGCCGCGCAAGGGTGAAGTATGAGTGCCGCCACCCCCACAGGCCTGATCTCGCGGATTGGCGATCTCGACCGCTACGCGATTTTCTTCGTGCTGATAGCGATCTATCTGGCGGGCCTGGCGGTTTCTCCGGCATTTGGTGATCCCAAATACCTGTTCAACATGATCCGCCAGGTGACACCGGTGGGTATTGCCGCCATCGGCGTCACCCTGGTGATGATTCTGGGCGGGGTCGACCTGTCGATCGGCGCGGTGATCTCGCTCACCTCGGTGCTATGCGCATCGATGATGGCAGGCGATGCCGCCAACCTGCCGTTGGCCATCTCGGTCGCTTGCGCGGCCGGACTTTTGGTCGGCGGGTTCAATGGTGTTCTGATTGCCTATAGCCGGGTGTCGCCGTTCATTCTCACGCTCGGCATGGGTGTCGCGGTGGTCGGCCTGACCCAGCTTTATACCGGCGGCACCGCCAAGGGCATCGTCGCACCGGGCTTCCGCGAGTTCTTCAATTTCCGCATGGCCGGCACAGTGCCGGTGCTGACACTGGCGCTCATTCTGCTTGTCGGCGTCGGGTTGCTGATCGAAAAGACCACCGTGTTCGGGCGCCAGCTGTTCCTGATCGGTTCGAACCGGCGCGCGGCGGTTTTGTCAGGCCTGCCAGTTCGCGCGGTAACTGTCGGCGCCTACATGCTCTCGGGCCTGTTCGGGGCATTTGCGGGCATTGCGCTGCTGGCGCGCTCCGGCGTGTCGGGAACCTCCGCCGGGCAAGGCCTGGAATTCCAGGTACTGGCCGCGGTCGTTCTGGGCGGCACTACTTTCGAGGGTGGGCGCGGCGGCATTGCCGGTACGCTGGCCGGTGTGCTGATCCTCGTCATCGCCTTCAACCTCGTCAATATCGGCGGTCTACCCTACCACATGCAGCTCGTCGTCATGGGCATCATCATCATTCTTGCCTCAGCGCTGCACGGGCGCCTGAGCGAGCGCAACAGCTAACCAAAAGCAAAGAGGGAAACCAACATGAGCCTTACAAGACGATTTGTCCTGACACTTGCCGGCATTTCAGCGGCTGCGCTGATGACCAACCCGGTTTTCGCAGATCAGGCTGCTGACGCTGCACGAACAGCCAAGGCTGCTGAAATGGTCGACACCACCCAGTTCAAGAAGGAAGGCCCGCTCAAGGTCGGTGTTTCAGCCGGTTATCTCGCCAACTCCTGGGTCGTCTTCGCGCTCCAGCACGTCTACTGGGAAGCCTCGCTCCACCCCGAAGTCGAGAGCGTGGTCGTGACTGATGCCTCGTTCAATCCGGCCAAACAGGTCTCCGACATCGAAGATCTGATGCGCCAGGATATAGATTTGCTGGTCTATTGGCCGGTCGATGATGCGTCCGTCGAAGACGTGCTCAAGCGCGCGGTCGCCGCCGGCATTCCCACCGTGCAGGCAGGTGGCGGTTTCACCGATTCCGAAGGCACCATCGCCAATGCCTATATCAGCCAGTACAAGCTCGGCGAGATGGTTGCACGCCAACTGATGGCCGATATCGGCGGCAAGGGAAAGATTGTGGCGATGCTGCCAATCCCCGGCACCACCGCAGCGGTTGAACAGCTCGAAGCGCTGGAAACCGTGCTCAAGGAATTTCCCGAAGTCGAATTGCTGAGCGCAGAATATGGCGACTGGAACCGCGGCAAGGCCAAGCAGATCACCGAAAACCTGCTTCAGCGCTTTCCCACCATCACCGGGGTCTATTCACCCGCAGGCCAGATGTCGCTGGGCATGGTCGAAGCCTTTGACGAAGCGGGCCGTTCTGCCGAGGTCACCTTCTCCCCCGGCGATGAATATAATGGCTGGCTGAAATGGGTGGCCGCCAACAACCAGGGCGGCGCAGTCACGTTCCCGACCCGCGCCGGTCAGGTTGCGCTGCAGGTCGGACTTGAGATCCTGAAGGGCAATGAAGTGCCGCGCGGCACCGCCGTGCCGTCGGAATATGTCAGCCCCACAGATATCGGCACGCTGGTCAGCCCGGATGCGCCGGACGACTGGTGGGCCAGTGC
Source organism: Hoeflea sp. Naph1 (assembly GCF_046837775.1). Classification (GTDB taxonomy): domain Bacteria; phylum Pseudomonadota; class Alphaproteobacteria; order Rhizobiales; family Rhizobiaceae; genus Hoeflea. The sequence goes on from NZ_CP177286.1 coordinate 4,658,518, forward strand.
GCTGCCCGCAGAATTCCTGCCCAAGCAGTAGAAAGGGTCGCCGCCATGCCCATGCTCGAGGTCACAAACCTCTCCAAGCAGTATTCCGGCGTGGCGGCGCTCACGGACGTGACATTCGCTGCCGAGGCGGGCGAAATTCACGCCATTATCGGCGCCAATGGCGCCGGTAAATCAACCCTGATGAACCTGCTCTCCGGCGTCACGCCGCCCAGTGGAGGCAGCATCATGCTTGCCGGTGAGTCCGTTCGCTTCGCCAGCCCGCAGGCAGCCCAGGCCGCCGGCGTTGCCACGGTGTACCAGGAATTCAGTCTGGTTCCGCAATTGTCGGTCGCCCGCAACATCTTTCTCGGACGCGAGCCGCGCACCCGTCTCGGTCTGATCGACCCGGCCCGGCTCACCGCCGACACGCAAGCTCTGCTTGAGCGGTTTTCAATTGAACTCGATCCTTCCGCAGAGGTCAGCAGCCTCAGCGTCGCCCAGCAGCAGATGGTCGAGATAGCACGGGCGCTGACCTATGCATCGCGGATTCTGATCCTCGACGAACCCACCGCGGTACTATCGCTGACTGAGCAGAAAAACCTGTTTGCGATCATGCGACGGCTGCGCACCGATGGTCTCCTGATCCTTTTCGTGTCGCACCGGCTTGAGGAGGTGCTCAGCATTTCCGATCGCATCACCGTGATTCGCGATGGCCGCAAGATCGATACACGCCCCACACCCGGTTTGACGATTGCCGACATCGTCAGCCTGATGATCGGGCGCACGCAGAACGCCACCCCGGCCCCGCATTTCGCCCCGGAAGACGCTGAACGCTACACCATTGATTATACCACCAGCCGCGGCGCGCAGCGCATCGATATAAGGCGCGGTGAAATTCTCGGGCTTGCCGGTCTGGTTGGCGCCGGACGCACCAGTTTCGCCCGCGCCCTTGCCGGCAATCCGGGCCCCGGCGTCACGGTTGAAGCCCGGATCGACGGAGCGCCGTTATCGCTGAAAACACCGCATGAGGCGATGCGCTCCGGCGTGGTCTATCTCACCGAGGATCGCAAGCGTGATGGCATATTCGCAAGTTTAGATCTGGTCGCCAACGCAACGGCTGCAGCATTGCCGGGCATCGCACGCTGCGGGATCCGCAACCACCGCGCCGAGCTTGCCCGCTCGCGGGCGATGCTGGAGCAACTGCGGCTGGTGGCCTCCGGCCTGACAATCCCGATCAGCAAGCTTTCAGGCGGCAACCAGCAAAAGGTCGTGCTCGCCCGCGCGCTACTAACCAGGCCGCAACTGTTGATCTGCGACGAACCCACACGCGGCGTCGATGTCGGCGCCAAGTCCGAGATCCATGACATTCTGCGCGCACTTGCCGCCCAGGGAACGGCCGTTCTGGTGATTTCATCGGAAAGCGAAGAACTGCTTGCGCTCAGCCACCGGATCCTGACCATGCACGACCGGCGCTTCGTCGCCGAAATGCCGATTGATCAAGCCAGCGAACTCGACATCCTCTTGGCAGCATCCGGCGGCACGCCGGCAAAGGAGTTTTCATGACTGCGTCCCAATCCCGTACCCCGCGCGTGGCTGTTGCCCAGTTCAACTGTGTGGCTGACGATGTGGCCGCCAACCTGGAACGAATCGGCGAACTGATCCGGGCGGCCTCAAACGATGGCGCCGATCTCGTGATCCTGCACGAAACCGCTACGACCGGCTATTTCATCGCCGACAAACTCGACCGCCTTGCCGAAACCGAAGACGGCCCGTCCGCCATGGCAATCGCCGGCTTCGCCAAGGCCGGCGCGATCCACGTCGCCATCGGCATGGCCATCCGCGAGGGCGAGAATGTCTATGATGCGCAATTGCTGTTCGGGTCGGATGGAACCCGCCTTGCAACCTACAAGAAAGTGCATTTGTTTTCCGCGGAGCGTGAATGGTACGCCTATGGCAACGAGGCTATGGTCATAGACACAAGCATCGGCCGCATCGGCTTGAGTATTTGCTACGATCTCATGTTCCCCGAATATATCCGCAAACTGGCCGATCTTGGCGCCGATCTGGTGATCAACAGCACCAACTGGATCTCCGATCATTTCCAGCGCGAGACCTGGGGCTGGACCGGATCCGCGGTTGAATCGCTCGCCCGCACAAGAGCGCTGGAAAATGGCGTGTGGGTGGCGATGGCAAACGGCATCGGGCCAGAACAGGGTTTTGACTCGCTCGGTCATTCCTGTGTTGTCGCCCCGTCGGGCAAGGTGTTGGCTTCCGCCGCTGCCGCGCAAGGCATTGCCGCAGCGACGCTTGATTACGACAGCGATGACCTTGCCCGCTGGCGCGCAATCGCCACCTACCGGGCGGACCGACGACCCGAACTCTACTGATGCACTAAACTGGAGGGGGAACAATGACCTGCTCCCCATGGAGTCCGCATCTATAATTTAGCCCTGTTCAGGTGTGAAGTGCCCCCCAATTTTGGCCCAGCTGGAGCTGGAATTTTCCGGGGTTATGAGGTGCTCCCCGAATTCGGACCACCCGGCTGGGGTGCCGAACAACCGTCGCCGCGAAGCTCGGGTGTTGTGGAGCTGGGTGCAGGAAGACGCGTGAGCGCCGTCGATGCAAACAGCAACGGCGCCAGTTCATCCTTGCTGAACGCACCCCGGGCGATCTCCTGCAATGCGAGATCGCTCGCGTTCCGCCCCTGCACATCAAGTCTCGGCTCTGCCCCACGGTTCAGTGCACGGGAGCGCGCGGCTGCAGCCAGCACCAGTGCAAACCTGTTGGGAAGAACCTTCTCGCAGTCAAAAACAACAAGCGGATCCATGGGTCACCTCATGCGGCTTTGCGGCCGGCCACAGGATGGGCCTGCGCGTTTTCGACCTCCCGCTCGAGCGCGAGCAGCGCTTGCTCGACGTCGCAAGTGCGCGACGGACGCCCATTCTCCGGCATGCCCTCGTTGGTCGCCTGGTCTGCGAGGTATTCCGTCCAGGCCCAATTCATCAGGATCGAGCGCTTTGCCTCAAGTGACAGCGCCCGATCGCGAGTGACGTCCATCGGGCTCGACCAGGTGGCCGGACCGGAGGCATCATCGCGGATTGCCGCCCCATCCATGGCCAGCCCGTAGCTTTCCTGCAGCGCAGCAAGGCCGAGCCTGTCCAATATGTCTGACGTCAGCGCGCGTGGGTCAGATTTGGGGATTTGAACAAAGGAGGATTTCTGGTTCATTATAACTTTCATGGAGTGAAGATGAACAAGACATTCGGAGCATCGAAGAACGCAGTTGACAAGCTGGTCAAGAACATCCGCCGCAAGACCCGCCAGACCTATTCAGCGGAGGAAAAGATCCGCATCGTTCTGGCGGGTCTGCGAG